>DAIPXW010000304.1:0-3612 GCA_036783075.1 Candidatus Dormiibacterota bacterium
GGCCGCCCGACCCTGGAGCGGTCGCGCGCGCTGTTCCAGGCCGACCTCGCGGCGCTGCCGCCTCGTGCTCGCGACCTGCGCTCGCCGCAGGCGCCCACCGTGCGTTCCAGCCCGGCTCTGCGCACCCTGTCCACAGAGACGAAGCGACGCCTGATGGCCGCCCTGCGGGCGCGCTAGCCGTCACCGTCGGAGCGACCGGCGCGGCGGCCGTCAACCGCTAGCCTTACCCGAGTCGATGCCCACGTTCGCCATCCAGGCCAAGGACCTCACGAAGACCTACATCACGACGCGTGGGATGTTCCGCCGCGAGCGTGTCGAGCGGGCGGCGCTGCAGGGCGTCGACTTCGACATCGGAGGGGGCGAGCTGTTCGGACTGCTGGGTCCGAACGGGGCCGGCAAGACGACGATCGTCAAGATCTTCACGACCCTGCTGCTGCCGACGTCTGGAACCGCGAAAATCCTCGGCCTCGACGTGGTCAAGGACCCCTGGGCGATCCGCAAGCGCATCGGCTTTGTCTTCGGCGGCGAGCGCGGGCTGTACTGGCGCCTCTCCGGGCTCGACAACCTGCGCTACTTCGCCGACCTCTACCAGATCCCGCCGGACGTCTCGCGGAGGCGCATCGCCGAGCTGCTCGAGATTCTCGACCTGAAAGGTCGCGAGAAGGACAAGGTCGAAAGCTACTCGCGGGGCATGAAGCAGCGCCTGCATCTCGCTCGCGGGCTCCTGAACGCGCCGGAGATCCTGTTTCTCGACGAGCCCACGATCGGACTGGACCCCGTAGGCGCGCGTGAGCTGAGGGTCCTGGTGCGCAATCTCGCAAGCGAGGGCACGACCGTGTTCCTTACCACCCACTACATGCAGGAGGCGGACGAGATCTGCGACAGGATCGCGGTGATCAAGAAAGGAGAGATCGTCGCGCACGGCACTCCGAGCAGCATCAAGACGGGGGTCGAGGAGCAGGGCGTCGTCGAGTTCGAGGCCGAGGGCGTGCCCGACGAGCGAATCCAGGCGCTGCGCGCGCTCGAGGCGGTGGCCACCGTCATCGTCGACGACCGCGAGCTCTCACAGGTGGTCACCATCCACTGCTCGCGGCCGGGCGAGGTCGCCGCCAGCCTGGCCACCCTTCTCGACGGGATCGCGGTGCGCAAGGTCTCCGTGCGTGAGCCGACGCTGGAGGACGCATACGTTCTGTTGGTGTCCGGGTGAGCGCGGTGCCCGCGGCCCGACGTCCCGCCCTGACCGCCTACTTGCGGGTGATGCTCCGCGCCTTCGAGATGTCGATGAAGATGCGCGTGATCAACGCCTTCTGGTATCTGAGCTGGCTCGTCTTCCCGCTCATCTTCTCCGTCCTCGGGCTGGTCCTGCTGTCGCCCGGCGGAGCCGCGCGCAGCGCGTACGCGATCCTGGGTGGCGGGCTCATCGCTTACTGGGGGATGGCCTATCTCGAGGGCGGCAACAACATCCAGGACGAGCGCTGGTCGGGCACTCTCGAGCAGCTGATGGGCTGCCCGACCCCGATCGTCTTCGTCGTGGTCGGCAAGCTCGGATCGAGTCTCGCAGTCGGCATCCTGGCTTTCCTGCCGGGCATCGCGCTCGCCTACTTCGGGTTTCACCGGAGCCTACAACACGTCGATCCGATCCCTTTCGCGTTCTCTTTCGCCGTGCTGACGTTCTCGTTCTTCTGCACGGCGATGGCCCTTGCGCCCGTGTACACGCTGTGGC
The DNA here is from genome assembly GCA_036783075.1 of Candidatus Dormiibacterota bacterium. Taxonomy (GTDB): domain Bacteria; phylum Chloroflexota; class Dormibacteria; order Dormibacterales; family Dormibacteraceae; genus Palsa-870. The sequence continues at coordinate 1,724 of DAIPXW010000304.1, forward strand.
GATGGGCTTTCGCGTTGACCAACGGTTTCGAAATCGGGCTTTACGTGCTCTGCGGGTTCATGTTTCCCATCACCCAGCTGCCCGCGTGGCTGCAGGTCATGGCTTCGGCCCTGGCTCCGAGCTGGGCCACGCGCTCGCTCTACGCCGCGACCGGGCAGTCATACGGGCATGACTATCTCGTGTGGTGCGCCATCTCGATCGCGCTGAGCTGCGCTTACCTGTTCTGCGGATGGCTGGGGTTCCGCCTCGTCAACACCAGGGCACGGGTCTCGGGCCAGCTCGCCCTCGCATGAACGCGACCAGGATCTTCCTGCGGACGTGCTGGTTCCAGTACCTCGCGATGTTCAACTGGGCGACCCCGATCGGCTACGTGTCTTACAAGCTGCTGCTGCCGATCTCGCAGATCCTGTTCATGACCGAGCTCGGCACCTTCGCGACCGGGCGTTCGAATGCCCTCTACTTCGCGCTCGGCAACGCCCTTCAGCTCACCGCGATCAACGGCATCTTCGGTGTCATCTCGACGGTCGGAAACGAGCGGCAGTTCGGGACGCTCCCCATCCTGCTCGCGTCGCCGGCGAATCGCCTGATCACGTTCCTTGGCCGCGCGTTCGTCCATGTCCTGGACGGGATGGCCGGTGTGGTGGTCGGGCTGGCCCTCGCGATTGTTCTGTTCGGGCTCGACCTCAGTCACGCCAACCTCTGGCTCCTCGCCATCTGCGTCGTCACCATCTCGCTGAGCACGGCCGGCCTCGGCTTGATGTTCGGCAGCCTGAGCCTGATCATGCGCGACGTCTTTTTCATCGCCAACGCCGCCTACTACCTGCTGCTCGTCTTCTGCGGCATCAACATCCCGGTCGACCGCCTGCCGGCGTGGGCCCAGGTCATCTCCAACGCCCTGCCGCTGACCCGCGGTGTGCAGGCGGCGCGCGACGCGGTGGCGGGAGGGGGCATGGGCCAGGTGGCCGGATTGCTCGCCGGCGAGCTGGCCGTGGGCTTCGTTTTCGCCGTGATCGGTTACGCCCTTTTCATCTGGCTGGAGAACCGGGCGCGGCGCGGCGGCTTACAGGAAGCCTACTGAGAGGCGGTCTCCAGGCGGGCGTCGCCTTCCAGCCGGTCGGCGAGGCGCCGCAAGCGCACGGCAAGCCATGGGGACACCCGCATGGGCCGCCGCGTGCCGAGGAGCCGCGAGCGCGTCTCCGCGGCGCGGATCATCTCCTGGTGGCGCTCGAGCAGCCAGCGCTCTCCGGTGTAAGGGTCCATGGCGTAATTATAGCCAGTGATCTCTTCAGATAGTCCAAATAATGGCTCTATAGAGCAAATATGGTGTTAATATAGTTTGCAGCCTATGCCAATTATGCAAGAGAGCGTTCAGACCAAAGCGATCACCGTCGCCGGGTCGGCCCCGATCGAGCTGATGTGGATCCTTCACTGCGCCCAGGCCGAACACGCGCTCACCGGCCCGTTCGCCACGCTGGAACGGATCCGGGAGGACTGCGGCCCCGAGGTCAAGTCTTTCTGGAGCGACGGGATGCGCGGCTTGCCGGAGGTGGTGGCGCTTGCCCACCTGGGCGGCTCTTTGCTCGACCTCGACCTGGACAAGTTCTTCGCCCGGCTGGACGGAACCGCGAGCAGGCAAGCTCCCACACCCTCGTTGCTGTCGGAGACGCCGTCCGAACGCGCGTGCATCGCGGGGCGCCTCGACCTGCTCCGCGGCGACGCAAAAGTTCGCGCGCGCTACATCGCGCTGATCAAAGGCGTGTGGGATTCGATTCGCCCCGAGTGGGACTCGATGGGACGCCCCGCCGTGCTGTCCGCGACAGAAGACTGGCGCAAGAGGCTCGCGGACGGCACCGACTACAAGGTTCTTCTCGAAAGGCCCCGGCTCTGGT
>DAIPXW010000305.1:0-3596 GCA_036783075.1 Candidatus Dormiibacterota bacterium
TCTAGAACCAGGCTACGAGCCCGACGACGAGCAGCCTTCCATCCTCACTACCGGGCCGGCGGGGCCGTCAAGCTCCCGGAAGTAGGGCAGAATCTCGGCCTGGCGCGCGAGGTGAAGCGCCTGCATCTGTGTGCTGTTGCGAATCTTCGCGAACACGTCGCGGTTGACGCTCGCAATGGCGGTCATCGTCTCAGAGGTCCCTTCGCGTCTTGACCAGTACACGGGACAGAGCGCGCCGCCGCTCGTTTTGATACAGGTTCACGGCTTGCTGGTCGTAACCAGCTTGGAGCCGGGCTCTTCCGAGCGCGAAAAGAATGCTCGCTTGCTCTCTTTGTGAGCTGGAGCGGCGCATATGTTCGACCGCATCCTCGTACGCCGTGACCGCTTTCCTCGGCTGGCCTTGGGCCATGTGCACGTCGCCTATGTAGCGGAGCAGTGTTGCGTACGATTCGGGATCAGTATCGGCATCGACTAGCTTGAGGGCGGATTCGTAGGCCCCGAGGGCCTCGGTGTAGCCGTCTTCTTGACCTTCATCCCCTAGGCGTTCATAGAGTGCGCCCATTCTACCGACAGCAACGGCACGCTGGCGGGGTTCAACACCGCCTGCGTCTTCTTCTAGCAGTAGTTTCTTGAGCTGGTCGAGCGTGGTCCGTGCCTCTGTGAGCTCGTGATAGTCGATGAGGAGACCAGTGAAGGCGATCAGCGTAGTGGCCAAGTCGGCGGAGTCGCCAGCACGCTGTTGGCAATTGACCGACCCTCGGAAGGTTTCGATTGCTTTGTCGTGGTTGCCCTTGGCCTTGTACACGTAGGCCATGTCGTTCAGTACGACCCCGTAGAAGCCCGGGTCCTTTTCAGGGTCAAGCAACCCGAGGGCCTCTTGGAATGCGGTCATGGCCCGGTCCAGCCACAGAGTATCTGGCGATTGAGTGCTATGGGTTCGCGTTGTCACATTAAACCTTCCCTCGTGCACCCGCCAGGACAGGGTATCGGGGTTGCCAGCGCCCAGCAGCTGGTGACGGTGGGATGCCATGGTGTCGTTGTTGTACGCCCGCGCGGCCTTCGCCAAGATAGGGGTCTCCTCGGTAACGGCATCGCTGGACAGCGGCTCGAGCGTGTGGCTTGCGGAAGCCACGCCACCCGGCGGCTCGGTGTTGACAAGCCGAGGCGGCCGCACGTGGGGCCGCAGCCAGCGCGGGGCGGCCCAGTTCAGTGCGCCGAGTATCGCCATGAGTGATGGCACCAGCATCGCCCGGACGATCGTCGCGTCGATCAGCACACCCAGCGCGGTCCCGAACCCGAGTTCCTTGATGAATACGAGACGTGACGTCGTTAGTGCAGCGAGCGTGACGCAGAACAGCAGGGCGGCCGCCGTCACGATCCGGCCGGTGCGGCCCATGCCGAGGATGATGGCCTCGCGGTCGCCGCTGCGCTCGCGTGCCTCCTTGATCGCTGCCAGGAGAAAGACGCCGTAGTCGGTCGACAACCCGAACACGAGGGCGAACAGCAGGATCGGCTGGGTCATGTCGAGCGCACCCTGGCCGGTAGTGCCGAGCAGGCCGGCCAGGTAACCGTGTTGGAAGACGAGTACAAGGCAGCCGAACGTGGCGGCGATCGTGAGCGCGCTCATGATCAGCGACTTGAACGGCAGTACGAGTGAGCGGGTCAGCACCATCAGGACGAGCAAATTGGCTAGGCAGATCAGCCCGATCGCGATCGGCAACCACTGCAAGAGGCTATCTCGCATGTCGGCGAACGCCGAGGTCAGACCGGACGTCCACACGCGGACCTGCGGGGTGTCAAGGGCGCGTATGTCCGCGACAAGCCTGAGAGCCGGGCTGGCGAGCGGATTACCGGCAGGTTCCACCTGGATCAGCCAGGTGTCGGGTCCCAATGCGGTCGCCGGGAGAACAGCCGACTGCCCGGGCAGCGCGGTCAGCCGCGCCTGCAGCTGGTCGACCGCTGACCGATCACGGGTGGACACGACGACGTTGACGGCGTCCTGCGGACGGTACAGGAAGTCAGCCCGCATCTGGTCGTCGACCTGGCGCGCGGTCGCCGAGTGTGGCAGGTCGCTGGCTGACATGAAGGTGAATCGGGCCTCGAAGGCGAATGAGCCCAGTCCGAGGAGGATCACCGCGGCGGTGAGCGCAAAGATGATCGGCCGGCGTACCACGCGGCGTGCCAGCCGGAACCACCAGCCGTCCTGATTGTCTGGCTGTTCGAGTGCGCGCTGCCAGCGCCTGGGCGCGAGGATGTCCAGGCGACGCCCGATTATCTGGAGCAGCGCGGGCAGCACGACCACTGCGAAGATGGCGGCGAGCAGCGCGACCGCAGCGCCGCCGATCGCCATCGAGTAGAGAAACCGCTGCCGGAACACCAGCAGCGCGGCCAGTGAAGCCGAGACCGTCACGGCGCTGAAGACGATGGTGCGCCCGGCCGTGCCCACGGTGCGCTGCAGCGCCGCCTGCACCGTCGCGCCGGCAGCCAACTCCGCCCGGTACCGCGACACCACCAGCAGGCTGTAGTCGATCGCGAGTCCGAGCCCCAACCCGGTGACCAGGTTCAGCGCGAAGATCGACAGGTGTACAACCTCGTTCACCCCGCGCAGCACCAGGAGGGTCACCGTGATGTTCAGCGCGCCCATCACAACCGGCAGCGCGGACGCGATGAGGCTCCGGAAGATCCACAGTGAGAGTAGGAAGAGCACCGGGAACACCGACAGCTCGGCGCGGGCGAGGTCCTTCTCGACGGTCTGCACCACCTGGGCGTCCGCGGCGGGGCTGCCGCCGACGGCGACTCCGGTGATGCCCCGGAGCCGGTGCTCGACGTCGTTCAACGCGCGCTCCGGCTGGCTGTCCTCGTGCAGCTGAGCGACCACGTACGTCGCCCGCCCGTTACGCGACAGCATCAATGTGTCGCCCGTGGAGTAAACGGTCTGGGTCGCGAGCACGTCCGGGCTCTGGCCGACGAGCGCGGCCACCTGGCCTACGAGAGCGCGGGATGCCGGCGCTGCAGGGCCGTACGGGATCGGCACCATCACCAGTAGACCGCCGTCGTCCTGGGCATGGGTGGCGCGCTCGATCGTCGCCGAGGCGTGCGTGCTGCTCGACCCCGGCGTCTCGAAGTCCGAGAAACCGCCGGTGAGCTGAGACGGCAGCGGAGTGCCGAAGGCCACCGCCACGCCGGTGAGGGCGATCGCGATCAGCAGCGGGACGCCCGGCCGGTGCGTGGCCCAGCGGGCCAACGCGATGAACATGCCCCTCCTAGCGGACGGTCGGCAGCGAGGGTTGCTTGCTTGGCCGTGGCGCGCTAGCGGCCTTGGCGAAGCGGCGAACCAGCTCCTTCAGCTCGCGGCGGTAGGTGTAGTGCTCCACCTCGAGGGCATGCCTGGCCTGAGCCGCTCCTCCTGCGATGAGCACTTTGCGCGCGGTCATCGCGAACTCCACGAGCGAGGTGACCTGTATCCGGTCTCGCCATGGCGCCGGCCGGCACTCGCGGGTCGGTCGGCCGGTAGCGCCTCGCCGGGACTGGATCCGCCGGGCGATGGCGCCGCCGGGAGTACTGCGATCAGCGCGGCTAGCTCGATGTCATCGGGA
>DAIPXW010000306.1:0-3584 GCA_036783075.1 Candidatus Dormiibacterota bacterium
CGCGGCCGGGGCTCGCGTCATCGACATGAGCGCGGACTTTCGACTCCAGGATCCCGCCAACTATCCGGCGTGGTACCGGCAGGAGCACCCGGCTCCAGAGCTGCTTGCCGAGGCGGTGCTCGGGCTGCCCGAGCTGCACGAGCCGGAGCTCGCCAACGCGAGACTGGTCGCGGTTCCGGGCTGCTATTCGACCGCCACGATCCTCGCCCTCGCGCCGGCGGTCGCCGCCGATCTCGCCACGTCTGACTTCGTCGTGGACGCGAAATCAGGCGTCAGCGGAGCCGGCCGCTCGCCCGGCATCGGCACGCATTTCAGCGAGGTCAACGAGTCGGTGGGCGCCTACGCGATCGCGGGCCACCGCCACCTGCCCGAGGTGACGCAGGAGCTTGGCAAGCTCGCTCGTGGCACACAGGTCACCGTCACATTCGTGCCGCACCTCATACCCATGACCAGGGGAATCCTCGCCACCTGCTATTTCGATCACGCGGGTTCGCTTGCCGAGCTTCAGGACGCTTACCAGGAGTTCTATGCCGGCCAGCCCTTCACAAAGGTCGTGGCCCAGTCGCCGACCACCAAGCTCGCGAGCCATTCGAACCTGTGTCTGATCAACGTCGCGGCGCAGGGCACGAAGGCTGTCGTCACAGCCGCCATCGACAACCTCGTCAAGGGCGCGTCCGGGCAGGGGGTCGAGTGCTTCAACATCGCGTTCGGCTTTGAACGCACGACCGCACTGGAGTGGCCGGTCCAGTGGCCGTGACGTTCGCCCGCGGATTCCAGGCAGGTACTGCCGCATGCGGCATCAAAGCTTTCACCGCCGGGGCGTCCGCCATTCCCACCGGGCAGAAGGACGACCTCTGCGTGGTGCATTCGAGCCTTCCCTGCGACACGGGTGGGGTGTTCACGACGAACAAGGTCAAGTCGGCATCTGTCGTGATCGACCAGCTGCACCTGCAGCACAACCGCGTGCAGGCCCTGACCATCAACTCGGGCAACGCCAACGCGTGCACGGGGGCCCAGGGGTTCAAGGACGCTCTGCAGATGGCCAAGCTCTCCGCCGACAGGCTGGACCTGGACCCGGACCAGGTCCTGGTCAGCTCGACCGGGGTGATCGGCCGCTACCTTCCCATGAACGCGATCAAGTCGGGCATCGCCGACGCGTGCGGGAGGCTCACGGTGGACGGAGGCGACGCGGCTGCGCGGGCCATCATGACCACCGACACGGTGCCCAAAACCGCGCAGCTCGAGGTCGAGCTCGGCGGCCGGACCGTGCGCGTGGGAGGAATGTCCAAGGGCTCGGGGATGATCCACCCGAACATGGCGACGATGCTGGCCTACGTCACGACCGACGCGGCAGTTGAGACCGGCCTGATGGGGAAGCTGGTCAAATCGATCGCCGACCGCAGCTTCAACCAGGTCACCGTCGACGGGGACAGCTCGACCAACGACACCTTCCTGATCCTCGCCAACGGGGCGGCCGGCAACGAGCCCGTCCGGGCGGGCAGCGGCGACGCGGAGCGGCTCGAGGAGGCCCTGCTGGAGGTTGCGCGCCTCCTCGCGCGAGGGATCGCGCGGGACGGCGAGGGCGCCACCAAGCTGATCACGGTCAAGGTGCTCGACGCGGCCTCTGACGCGGATGCGCGCACGGCGGCCCGCGCCGTGGCGTCTTCCAGCCTCGTCAAGACTGCCGTCCACGGCGGGGACCCCAACTGGGGGCGAATCGTGTGCGCGCTCGGTTACAGTGGCGCGGAACTCGCTCTTGACAAGCTCCACCTGAGCGTGGGCGGGCTTGTCGTCTTCGAGCGCGGTTCCGGAGTCGACGTCGACCTGACGGCCGTCCGGCGCGCCTTTGAGCAGTCGGAAATCGAGATCGTGGCCACACTCGGGCTGGCGGGCGGCCGCGCCGAAGCCTGGGGATGTGACCTTTCGGAGGAGTACGTGCGAATCAACGCGGACTACACGACATGACGCTTTCAGTTGAAGAGCGCGCGAAGGTCCTGGTCGAGGCGCTGCCATACATCAAGCGTTTCCATGGGCAGACCGTCGTCATCAAGATCGGGGGTAACGCCATCGACTCGGCTCGGGACGAGACCCTGCTCGACGTGGTGCTGCTGCGTTACGTCGGGATGCAGCCCGTGCTCGTGCACGGGGGCGGCCCGGAGATCAGCGCGATGAGCGAGCGGCTCGGTCTCAAGCCGACCTTCAAGAAGGGCCTTCGGGTCACGGACGAGAAGACGATGGAGGTCGTGAAGATGGTCCTGACCGGCAAGGTCGGTCCCGACCTCGTGTCCGCCATCCACAGGCTCGGTGGGCAGGCCGTGGGAATGAGCGGGGAGGACGGGCCGACGATCATCGCCGAGCCTCTAGACGAGTCGATGGGATTCGTCGGTCGCGTGACGCAGGTCAACAAGGAGCCGATCACCGCGCTTCTCGGCCGCGGCTACATCCCGGTGATCGCGTCGATCGGGCTCGGCTACGACGGGCACGCCTACAACATCAATGCCGACACCGTTGCGGCTGAGGTCGCGGTCGCGTTGAAGGCCGCGAAGGTGATCCTTCTCACCGACGTGCCGGGCGTGCTTGGCGTCGACGGCCAGGTCGTGGCGGTGCTGTCGAGGGAGGACGCTCGCCAGCGCATCGAGGCCGGCGAGGTCACAGGCGGCATGATCCCGAAGCTCGAGGCATGCCTCCGAGCCCTCGACGTCGTTCCCCTGGCGCACATCGTCGACGGGCGAACGCCGCACGCCCTGCTCCTCGAGCTCTTCACCGAAGCGGGCATCGGGACGATGGTCACGCCGTGACCCGGAGGCAGACGCAGAGGCCGTGACAACGTCCGAGCTGGCAGACCGTTACCTCATGCAGACGGGCCGGCGCCTGCCGGTCACCTTTGTCCGCGGCTCGGGCTGCCTGCTGTACGACGACTCGGGACGCGAGTACCTCGACCTCGTGGCCGGTATCGCGGTGAACCTTCTCGGCCACGCGCATCCGGACGTCGTCGCGGCAGTGACCGCCCAGGCGAAGACGCTGATCCACACCTCCAACCTGTACTTCACCCAGCCGCAGGTCGAGCTGGCGCGGCGACTGGTCGAGCTGTCCTTCCCGTCGCGTGTCTTCCTGTGCAACTCCGGCGCTGAGGCGAACGAGGCGGCGATCAAGATCGCGCGCAAGTGGGGAACCCGCAATCGCGACGGCGCGTTCGAGATCATCACCACCGCAGGCTCCTTCCACGGACGCACGCTCGCGACGATCACCGCGGGCGGGCAGCACAAGTACTCCGACCCTTTCAAGCCGCTTCCAGAAGGCTTCGTCCACGTGCCCTACAACGACATCGAGGCGATCAAAGCGGCGACGAGCGAGCACACCGTCGCCGTGATGCTCGAGCCGGTGATGGGCGAGATCGGCATCATTCCGTCGGCGCCTGGCTACCTTGCCTCCGTCCGCCGGTGGTGCGACGAGCGAAACCTGCTGCTCATCCTCGACGAGGTGCAGACCGGGCTCGGCCGCACGGGACGCTGGTTCGCCCACCAGCACCACGGAATCACGCCTGACGTGATGACGCTCGCCAAAGGTCTCGGCGGGGGTGTTCC
>DAIPXW010000307.1:0-3581 GCA_036783075.1 Candidatus Dormiibacterota bacterium
CGGGACCGGCGGGCATGACGTCGAAAGGGCCGCGAACGGGGACAGGGTTCCATTCGGGGCCCGCAACCACCTCGACCTCGCCGACAAGGACTCTTCCCCGGCCGATCGCGACGCGCGCGTTCGGCGCGGCCGTGACCGAGCACTCCACGCCGTTTGGCATTCGGGGCTTGCCAGGCTCCGTAAGGCTCACGACGTAGTCGCCGAACAACAGGTCATGGCGGCTCAGCACCCTTCCCCTTTTCGAGGCACCGAACAGCAGGTCGGCCAACAGCCCGCTCGAGGACTGGGACTCGGCGTTCACCGCTTTCCAGCACGCTCCGGTTCGATCAGGAGGACCGGCCGAGTCGAGTGCAGGGCCAGCTCGTGGCTGACGCTGCCGAGGAGCAGCTCGGCAACGCCGCCGCGGCCTCGGCGTGCGACGACGATGACGTCCGCGTCCTCCCGCTCGGCGACGCCGGCGATGACCGACGCGGGCCTTCCGTCTTCCATGACCGTCCGGTAGCCGACACCCGACGCCTTCAAGGGTTTGCACCACTTCTCGAACTCGTTCTTCATCTCCTCACGCCACCTGTCGTCGTACTGGACGGGTACGCCAAACGGCTCGGGGAAGTACGAGGGGACGCCCAGCGCATAGACCGCAGTGACCTTGGAACCCATGCCCTCGGCCATCCGGATCGCCCACCTGAGGGCCGCCTGCGAGCTCTCGGAGCCGTCGACTCCGACGACGATCCGCTTGATACCCGCCGTACCTGCCATGACTTCTCCTTTTGTTCGTCAGTGTCCGGCCGCCGATCCGGGCCCGTCAGGGCCGAAGTGCTCGAAAAATGCGTGACGTCCGGCGAGGAACGCCGCGAGCCGGTCGCCGCCCTCAAGAGCCAGGTATGCGATGGCGACGATGCCGACCGCGGCAAGCGACGCCATCGGCCTGGGAAAGTCCAGGTCGAAGAACTGCCTCGCCGGCGGCGTCGCCAAGGTCATGCCGAGGCCGATCGCCATCGCGGCGACAAGCGCGCGGCGGACCCGGTTCAGCGGCCGGGCTAGCCGGGCAAGGATCCACAGCCCGATAGCGGCGATGACGACGGTGGCCACGGTGCGTTCTTCGGAGACGGAGATGTCAGGCTCGCTCACCGCCAGCGCGTACGCGACGAAGGTGGCGGCGGCGGCGACCAGCCCGGCGGGTACCGCAAAACGCAGCACCCGCCGGAGAAAGCGTTTCCGGGAAGGCTCGAAGTTCGGCGCCAGGGCCAGGAAGACGGAAGGAATGCCGATGGTGAATGCGCTTATCAGCGTCAGCTGGCGTGGCAGGAAGGGGAACGGAACCATCGCAACGCCCACCGCGAGGGCGAGCAGGAAGGCGTAGACGGTCTTGGTGAAGAACAGGCTGGCCAGCCGTTCGACGTTGCCGATGACCCGCCGCCCTTCGGCCAGGACGGCCGGCAAGCCGTCGAAGGACCCGTCCAGAAGAACGCAGGCGGCTACCGCCCGGGCCGCGGAGCTCCCGCCGCCGATCGCGATGCCGAGGTCCGCCTCCTTCAGCGCGAGGACGTCGTTGACCCCGTCGCCGACCATGGCCACCGTGTGACCGGCGGACTTCAGCGCCCGGACAAGGGCGCGCTTCTGCTCCGGGCTGACCCGTCCGAAGATCGACGTCCGCGCCACGAGATGGATCAGGTCAGCCTGCGAATCCGGTAGGTCGCGGCCGTCGACCGCAGTCGTATCGGAGAAGCCGACCTGCGCCGCGATGGCCGCGACGGTGGCGGGGTGATCGCCCGAGATCAGCTTGATCACGACCCCCTGGTCGCGAAGCTGCTTGACGGTCGCTGCGGCTCCCGGCTTGACTCGCTCGCTGAGGAGGACGAGCGCCACCGGCTCCAGATCGCCGACTCCTGCCGGGTCGACGCTCCCCGCGCGGGCAAGAAGCAGCGCGCGGCGGCCGGAGCGCGATGGGCCGGTCACGCGCCGCGCGAGCTCCGCGTCCGTCGCGCCGGCCATGAGCACGTCAGGGGCGCCGATCACCCACCAGCCCTGGTCCTGGAACTTGGCCGCGCTCCATTTGCGGCGAGAGGAGAAAGGGACTGTCGCAACAGGAGGCCCGCCCGCGGGCGCTGGGTATCGGGCCGCCAGAGCTCGCATCGCCGCATCTGGCCTCGGATCCATTCGCGCGAGCGCGCCCAGCGCCTCGTTCCAACCACCCTCGCGCTCGGAGTACAGCTCGACGCCCGCCACCGAGACCTCGGCCTCGGTCAGCGTCCCGGTCTTGTCGAGACATATGACGTCGGTCCTGGCCAACGTCTCAACGGCAAAGAGCTGCTGAACGAGCACCTTCCGCCGTCCCAGCCGGATCACCGCGAGCGCGAGGCTGGCGCTCGTCAGCAGGACGAGGCCCTCGGGGACGAGCGTGATCACGCCCGCCACCGATCCGCGCACGGCATCGGCGATCGACGGGCTCGCGCGAAGCTGCGAGAACACAAGCAGCAGCGTGGTGGGGACGATGATCCAGGTCACCACGCGAAGGATCGTGTTGATCCCTCGCATCAGCTCGGAGGGGACCATCTGAAATCTGCGCGCCTCGGCGGTGATGCGCTGCGCGTAGACGGCCTCGCCCACCCTGGTGGCGCGATGGAGGCCATAGCCTGCGCTGACAAAGCTGCCGGCCAGCAGCTGGTCTCCTCGAATCTTGTTCACCGGCGTCGCCTCGCCGGTGAGGAGCGACTCGTCGATCTCGATCGGATCGTCCGACTCGAGCGCTCCATCGACGGCGACCTGGTCCCCGGCCGCCAGCTGGACCAGGTCCCCCATCACGAGATCGCGGATGGGAACGCTGCGAGGGAGGCCGTCTCGAAACACGGTCGCACGCGCGCCGGCGACGATGGCGAGCCGGTCCAGCGTGAACTTCGCTCGCAGCTCCTGTGCGATCCCGATGACAGCGTTGGCGACGAGGATCAACCCGAAGACGGCGTCCTGCAAGGGGCCCACGACCAGGATCACCACGAGCATCGAGCCGAGCAAGGCGTTGAAGCGGGTCAGGAGGTTCGCTTTGAGGATGTCGCCGACGCTCCTGCTGGTGGCGCCCTCGACGCGGTTGGACTGGCCGCTGTCAGCCCGCCGGCGGGCTTCGGCCTCGGTCAGGCCGAGCGGCACGACGGCCACGGGCTTCACGGCGGTCCGCCCACGCAGGAGTAGCCGGTCCGGCTGAGCCATCAGGTCGAGCGTAGGAGGGCCTGGGCTCGCCGCCGAATGGCCACCGGCCCGCCGCGGCAGAGGCGATCGACCCTACTTCGCGAGCGAACCGACCTCCAAGTTGGAGGTTGATGACCGCCCTCGAGCGACTGTCCGTCGCCGACCTGACGAACCTTGCCGTGGAGGGGACCGACACGCCCATGCACCAGGGCGCGCTGGGCGTCGTCGACGGGTCGCCTCTGCTCGAAGCGGACGGCAGCATCGCGATCGGGCGCATTCGCTCACACCTGCAGTCGCGGCTCGAGCGGGTTCCCCAATTGCGCCGGATCCTCTATCAGACAGGGCCCTTCCAGGGCCGGCCAATCTGGGTGGACGACCCCAACTTCCGGATCGAGCACCAC
>DAIPXW010000308.1:0-3548 GCA_036783075.1 Candidatus Dormiibacterota bacterium
CCGAGATCCTCGAGGCGGCGCAATCGGTGGTCGGACCGCTGCAGTGAGCCGGCTGGTGCGGGCGCCGCGGGGCTCCGAGCTCACCTGCCTCGGATGGGCGCAGGAGGCGGCGATGCGGATGCTCATGAACAACCTCGACCCGGAGGTCGCGGAGCGGCCCGAGGACCTGGTCGTGTACGGCGGTACAGGCCGGGCGGCGCGCTCGTGGGAGGCGTTCGACGTCATCGTGCGCGAGCTGCGCCGGCTCAAGGGAGACCAGACGCTTTTGGTCCAATCGGGCAAGCCCGTCGGCGTCTTCGACACTCATGAGTGGGCGCCCCGCGTCCTCATCTCCAACGCGATGCTCGTCCCGGAATGGGCGACGTGGGAGGAGTTTCGCCGCCTCGAAGCCCTCGGTCTGACCATGTACGGCCAGATGACCGCCGGGTCGTGGATCTACATCGGAACCCAGGGCATCCTGCAGGGGACTTACGAGACGTTTGCCGCCATCGCGCGCAAGCGATTCGGAGGCACGCTGGCCGGGACCATCACCCTGACGGCGGGACTGGGTGGCATGGGTGGTGCGCAACCGCTGGCGGTCACGCTCAACGGCGGCGTCGCGATCTGCGTGGAAGTCGATCCCGACCGCATCGAGCGCCGGATCGAGCACCGCTTCCTCGACGTCCGCGCCGACGATCTCGAGCACGCCCTTCGACTCGCGGCCGACGCCAAGAAGGCCAGACGGCCGCTTTCCATCGGCGTGCTCGGCAACGCGGCCGAGGTCCTTCCGGCCCTGGTGGCGCGGGGCTTCGGGGTGGACGTGGTGACGGACCAGACTCCGGCCCACGATCCGCTGAGCTACGTCCCGGTGGGGTTGTCGCCGGAGGACGCGCAGGAGCTGCGCCTGGACGACCCGGGCGCCTACGTGAAGCGGGCCCGCGAGAGCATGGCGCGCCACGTCGACGCGATGGTCGCTTTCCTGGACCGCGGCGCGGAGGTCTTCGACTACGGAAACAGCCTCCGCGCCGAGGCCCGTCTCGGGGGCAGCGCTCGCGCGTTCGACTTCCCCGGCTTCGTACCCGCCTACATACGGCCCCTGTTCTGCGAGGGCAAGGGCCCGTTCCGCTGGGTTGCGCTTTCGGGCGATCCCGCCGACATCGCCGAAACGGACCGCGCCATGGTCGACGAGTTCTCCGACGACCCGGCTTTGGTGCGCTGGATCGAGGCGGCCGGCGAACGCGTCAGCTTCCAGGGTCTCCCGGCACGGATCTGCTGGCTCGGCTACGGGGAGCGGGCTCGCGCCGGACGCCGGTTCAACCAGCTGGTGCGGACCGGCGCGGTCAAGGCGCCCATCGTGATCGGGCGGGATCACCTGGACTCGGGCTCCGTCGCATCGCCCTACCGCGAGACTGAGGCGATGCTCGACGGCTCGGACGCGATCGCAGACTGGCCGATCCTCAACGCGTTGCTCAACACCTCCAGCGGAGCGTCATGGGTGAGCGTCCACCATGGGGGCGGCGTCGGCATCGGGCGCTCGATCCACGCGGGCATGGTCGTCGTGGCCGATGGAACGGAGGCGGCGGCGCGCAAGCTGGAGCGAGTCCTCACCAACGACCCCGGCACCGGCGTCATGCGCCACGCGGACGCGGGCTATGAACGCGCGATCGAGGTGGCGTCCGAGCGTGGCGTCCGCATCCCGATGCGCGATTGAACGGATCGGGCGCCTGGCACGCAGCCCAGGCGTGGCTCGGCCGCCCCGCCGAAAACGTGCTGCTCGAGGTGGAGCAGGGTCGGTTCAAGTCTGTGACGGAAGGCGTCGCGCGTCCTCCGCAGGCGGTTTCCTTGTCCGGCTTCACGCTCCCAGGCTTCGCCAACGGCCACAGCCACGCTTTCCAGAGCGTGCTGCGCGGCCAGGTGGAATCGGGTGCTGGCGACTTCTGGCAGTGGCGCGAGGCGATGTATCGAGGTGCGACGCGCTGGAGCCCTCCAACGTACCGGCAGCATTGCATCCAGGTCTTTCGCGAGATGATCAACGCGGGCATCACCGCGGTCGGCGAGTTCCACTACCTTCACGCCCTCGGCAACGAGCTCGGGCAGGCGGCGATCGATGCCGCCACAGAGGTGGGCATCCGCATCACGCTGCTCGACTCGTGCTACCTGCGCGGAGGGCTCGACGGCAGGCGGCTCGAAGGCGCCCAGCGGTCCTTTTCGGACGGCGACGTGGAGCGATGGGCTAAGCGCGTCGATGAGCTGAAAGACGCCGACGGCGTGCGGATCGGCGCCGCAATACACAGCGTGCGAGCAGTCGACCCCGCCTCGATGAGGACAGTCGCCGCGTGGGCGCGCGCCCGGGGCGCGCCCCTCCACATCCACCTCGCGGAGCAGCCGGCCGAGGTCGAGGAGTGCCAGGCCGTCGAAGGCTGCACGCCGGTGCGGCTGCTGGAGCGCGAACGCATACTCGGTCCCGACCTGACCGCCGTGCACGCGATCCACCTCGACGCTGACGACATATCGTTGCTGGGAAGCCATGCGGTTTCGATCTGCGCTTGCGCCACCACGGAGCGCGAGCTGGGAGATCGAGTCGGCCCGCTGCAAGCCCTGGCCGGCGCCGGCTGCAAGCTGTGCGTGGGGAGCGATTCGAATGCGGTGATCGATGCTTTCGAGGAGGCGCGAGGGATAGAGCTCGACCAGCGCCGCGCGACCGGCCGGCGCGTGCTGCATCAGCCCGACGAATTGCTGCGCGCCGCCACCGTCAACGGGATGCGAGCGCTTGGCTGGGATTCGGGCGAGCTGAAAGTCGGGATGCTTGCCGACTTCGTCGAGCTGCGCCCGCGCCTTACGTTCGACGCCGCCGGTCTTGTGTTCGGCCACTCGGCGTGCGATGTGATGTCCGTTGTCGTCGGTGGGAAGACCGTGGTGTCGACATGAGGCGCCTGCGCAACATCGGCCGCCTTTTCACCGGTAGCGCCGTCGGCGTGATCGAGGACGCAGCCGTCATCTGCGACGGCGAGCGCATCGCGTGGTGCGGCAAGCATGGCGATGAGCCGCGCGAGCTCCTCGAGGCGGTGACGGACGAGGACGACTGCGCGGGAGGTCTCGTCACCGCGGGCCTGGTCGACGCCCATACGCATCCCGTCTACGCCGGTGACCGCATGGCCGAGGTGGCCATGCGCACTGCCGGTGCCTCGTACCAGGAGATCGCCAGAGCCGGCGGCGGCATCCGGGCGACGGTCAACGCCACGCGAGCCGAATCCGCGAGCGCGCTTGAGCAGGCCACGGCCCGCCGCCTGTGGACCTGGCTGGAAGGCGGAGCGACCACCATCGAGGCGAAGACCGGTTATCACCTCAACCGCGAAGGCGAGCTCGAGACGACGCGGCTGCTGTCAAGGCTGGGCAAGCGCAAGGACCTGCCGCGGATCGAGGTCACCTTCCTTGCGGCGCACGCCCTGCCTCCCGACCGCTGGGCGAGGCTTGGCGCATACGCGGCCGAGGTGTCCGACTGGTGTACAGACGCGCGCCTCGCCGGCGCGCGCTTCTGCGACGTGTTCTGCGACCGCGGTTACTTCACC
>DAIPXW010000309.1:0-3505 GCA_036783075.1 Candidatus Dormiibacterota bacterium
CCGCACCGCCGCCGGGCGCGCGCAGGGCGCACTGTACCGCCGCCGGGCGCGCGCAGGGCGCACTGCGCGCTTAGACTCGATTCGATGACCAACGACGTTCACATCACGCCAGAAGGCCTCCAATCGATCCGGGAAGAGCTGGATCAGCTGACGACGGTCCGGAGGCCGGCGATCGTGGCGAAGATCAAGGCTGCCCGTGAGTTCGGGGACCTGTCCGAGAACTTCGAGTATCACGCCGCGAAGAACGAGCAGGGCATGATGGAAGCCCGCATCAAAGAGCTCGAGCAAATCATCAAGAACCACGTCCTCATCGAGGTCAAAGCCGCCACCGGGGTGGTCGGAATGGGCAGCACCGTCCGGTTCAGCGAAGACGGCGCCGACGAGGAGTCGTACCGCATCGTCGGTCCGGCGGAAGCCGACCCCAAAGCGGGTCGGGTCAGCTACGAGTCGGCCCTGGGCAAGGCGCTGATCGGGCACCGCGTGGGCGAAGAGGTCGAGATCAAGACGCCCAACGGCACGTACAGCGTGCGCATCGTCGGCATTGCGTAGCGCGCACCCGGCAGGCGCATCTGGCGAGTCCGCCGCTCGCCCGGCGCGCGTCGCCACCGCATCCGCGCTCGCCGACCTGCGCGCGTGGATGGCGCGTCACAACCTCGACGCGGCATACATCACCAAGCCCGTGTCGATCGCCTATCTCACCGGTTTCCACGCCGAGCCGTTCGAGCGCCTGATGGCGCTCGCGGTGCGCCCGCACGGGGCGACTCTCATCGTCCCGGCGATCGAGCGGGAGAAGGCGAGCCGCCAGGTGGACCAGGCGGAGATCGCCTCCTGGCGCGATGGCGAGGACGCGCTCGGGCTCGTGCGGGCAGCGCTCGAGGGCTGCGCCGAAGTCGGGGTCGAGAAGGATCACATGACGGTGCAGAACGCCGAGCTGCTGGTTGCTCGCACAGCCGCGAGGGAGATGATGGACGCAGGGCCCGAGATCCGCCGCCTCCGGCGCGTCAAAAGCGCAGACGAGGTCGAGAAGCTGGCCCGCGCCGCGTCGATCACAGACGTCGCGGGAGAGCTGGTCATGAGCCGGATGCGGTGGGGGCAGACCGAGCTCGAGGTCTCGGTGCTCATCGGCTCCGCGATCGGCGAGCTCGGCGGAACGCTCGCCTTCGAGAGCCTCGTGCAGTCCGGACCCAACTCCGCGCTGCCACACGCCCATCCCTCGAGCCGCCGCCTGGCCGCGGGCGACTTCGTCCTGCTCGACTTCGGCGCGGCGTATGGCGGCTACCGCGCCGACACGACGCGCATGGCGGTTGTCGGCAAGCCGAGCGCGAAGCATGTCGAGATCCACGGCCTCGTTCTCGCCGCGCACGACGCGGCGATTGAAGCTGTGCGCGCGGGCGCGACGGCGGGAGCGGTCGACTCCGCCGCACGCCACGTCATCGAAGCAGCCGGCATGGGAGAGAGGTTCTTCCACCGTGTCGGTCACGGCCTGGGGTTGGAGGCCCACGAGGAGCCGAGCCTCGACCCGGGCTCCGCCACGGTGCTGGAGGCGGGGATGGTCTTCACCATAGAGCCGGGCATCTACATTCGAGGGTGGGGCGGCGTCCGCATAGAGGACGACGTCGTGGTGGAACGAACGGGCTGCCGCGTCCTGACGCAGGCGGACCGATCGCTAAGGGTGATCGGGTCATCCTGATGCTTGGCCCGGGAATGCGGCGCACGGCACAGAGGACGGCGGTCTACGACGCCATCGTCGGACTGGGCGGGCACTGCACCGCGGAGGAGATCGCGTCGGAACTTCGCAAGAGCAGGCCGGGGTTCCCGCGCAGCACCGTCTACCGGGCGCTCGATGCGCTCACGGCTTCAGGCTCCGTTTATGCGGCCCACCTTGGAGAGGATGCGACCTACTACGAGCTCGCGACCGGCGATCACCACCACGCGGTGTGCCAGGTCTGCGGCGGCGTGCTGCACATCCAGGAGGAGTTCGTGAGCGAGCTCGAGACGCACCTCGAGGAGGGCCACCACTTCAAGCCGTTGCGAACGGAGGTCCTGGTCGTCGGGATCTGCGACTCGTGCGCACGCGCGCCGGGGCCCAGGGCGGCGCGACGCCACACCATCGACCCCCACCACCATGCCTCGTAGCGGCGCAGGGCCCCTGATACAGTTGGGTGCCGCCGCCACCGCTTAATTCACGAGAGGGCAAATATGGAACCCAAGATCGTCGGAACTGTGATGCCTGTCCTCGAGCTCAACATGCAGCCCAACGAGAAGGTGTTCGCCGAGTCAGGGCAGCTGGGCTGGATGTCGATGTCGCTGCAGATGCAGACCTCGACCTCGGCCGGCGGGCAGCAGGGCGGCCTGTTCGGCGCGCTGGGTCGAGCGGTTGCCGGCGGCACGTTCTTCATGACCGAGTACACGGCGGTCGGCGGCCCAGGCCTGCTCGCGTTCTCGGCCAAGCTGCCGGGCCAGATCCTGCCGATGGACATCACTCCCGGCCAGGGCTACATGGTCCACCGCCACGGGTTCATGTGCGCCACGCCCGGCGTGCAGTTTTCGATCGGCTTCCAGCAGCGTTTGGGTGCCGGCATCTTCGGCGGCACGGGATTCCGCATGCAGCGTTTGCAGGGGCAGGGCCAGGCGTGGGTGGAGCTGCACGGCGAGGTCGTCGTCTACGACCTTCAGCCGGGAAACACGCTGCGCGTGCATCCGGGACACGTCGGCATGTACCAGGAGTCGGTGCAGTTCAACATCGTCACGGTGCCCGGTATCCAGAACATGTTCTTCGGCGGTTCGGGGCTGTTCCTCGCGACGCTCACCGGACCCGGTCGTGTCTGGCTTCAGTCGATGACCATGCAGAACCTCGCGCACGCCATCCAGGAGTACTTGCCGAAAGCGGGCTGAAGCACGTCCACCAATTAGTCGAGAAGGAGAAGAGATGGGGAGATACATGTTCCAGGCTTCGTATTCGACCGATGGGATCAAGGGGGTGCTGAAGGAAGGCGGGACCGGGCGCCGGGCGGCTGTCGAAGCGGCGCTCAAGAGTCTCGGTGGAAAGCTCGAAGGGTTCTACTACGCGTTCGGTGAGGCCGACGTCTTCGTCATCGTCGACGGCATCGACAACGCGACGGCGGCCGCATTTTCGATGGGGGTCGCAGCTACGGGGGCCGTGCACAACGTGAAGACGGTCGTGCTGATGACACCTGAGGAGATCGACAACGCCGGGAAGAAGACCATGTCATACCGCCCGCCTGCTAACTAGGCCTCGTCGGTTTGGCCGCGCCGCGCCACGTACCACTCCTGGAACGAGCGGCACCGGCCATCCGTGTCGAAGTGGATGACAAAGATGTTGTCCCATTCCTTGGTCGGTTCGGAACGGGCGGAGTCTTTGAAATAGCGACTTCGCCCGTTCACCACGGCGACGTCTCCATCGATCGCGATCGGCTCGTATTGCCCTTCGTACGTGCCGGGCGGGTCCGAATTCGTGAGCCACGACGCCACGATCGCCGCACGG
>DAIPXW010000310.1:0-3502 GCA_036783075.1 Candidatus Dormiibacterota bacterium
GTCGAGGCGCTCGTGCGCTGGAACCACCCGCGCGAGGGCCTCATGCCTCCGGACCGGTTCATCCCGATGGCGGAGGAGACCGGGATCATCCACCCGCTGACCGCCTGGGTCATCGACTCCGCCCTCGCCCAGCTGTGCAAATGGTTGGAGGCCGGGCTCGACGTCTCGGTCTCGCTGAACGTCTCGCCGCGCAACATCGAGGACCACTCGCTGGAGGAGATGGTCGCGCGCGCCCTCGGCACGTTCAAGGTCGAGCCGCAGAGGCTGACGCTGGAGATCACCGAGGGCGTCGCCATGGCGGCTGCCGCGGGCAAAGCGCTGCACCGCCTGAACGAGATGGGCGTACGACTTGCGCTGGACGATTTCGGGACCGGCTACTCGTCGCTCCTCTACCTGATGCACCTGCCGGTCGACGAGATCAAGATCGACCGCTCGTTCGTCTCGGCTCTCGCTTCGGACCCGGACTCCGGGGCGATCGTCCGCTCCGCGGTCGGGCTGGGTCACAACCTGAGCTTGCGGGTGGTTGCGGAGGGGCTGCAGGACCGGGCCGCCGAAGCGGTGCTGGTCGAGGCGGGCTGCGACGCCGCGCAGGGATTCCTCATCGGCCGCCCGGCCCCCGAGCACGACACCACGGCCCTTCTGCTGGCCCACTCGGGCCTCGCGAAAGAGTTGGATTAGGCGAAGCCCGCGGCCCCTCACCCTGACCCTCTCCCGTAAACGGGAGAGGGAAACATGTGGCTAAGACAAAGCTCCGCGGCCGCCGAGAAGGGCCATGCGGTAGATCTCCAGGCTGCCGCTGCGGCCTTTGACGGCGGACCGGCTCGTCAGCTCACTCTGCAGCTTGTCCGCCACCTCGCGGTACACCTCGCCGGTCATCAGCACCTCGCCGGGTCCGGCGAGCCGGACGAGGCGGGCCGCGACGTTGACCGCATCGCCGAGGACACCGACCTCCCACCGATCAGGAGAGCCCAGGCGCCCGACGACCACCGGGCCGGAGCCGATGCCGACGCCGACGCCAAGGCGAAAGCCCCAATCGGCCGCGCACTTTCGATTCAACGCTTCGTTGGCGCCGACCAGGCCGATCGCCGCCGCCATCGCGCGGTAGGCCCGATCCGGCTGCTCGGAGCGCGCGCCGAACGTGGCAAACACACCGTCACCCATGAACTTCTCGACGACTCCGCCGCAGATCGTGATCGCGCGCACGACTCTCGTGAGATGCGCATTGAGGACGTCGAGGAGCCCAGCAGGGTCGTGCTGGAACCTTTCCGCAAGCTGCATGAAGCCTCGAAGGTCGGTGAACATGGCGGTCGCCTGTGACACGACTGGTATAAGAGGGGCCCTGTCGAGGTCGCGCTGGCGGCGCATGTGGGCGGCTCTGACCGGCTCATGCCCGGGACGCGCGGTGAGCGCCGCGAGCGTGGAGTTGATCATGCCACCGCCTCCGCGACGAGCGCCTGCGCGATCAGCTCGGCGGCGGCCTGGGCGGTGCCGGCGCCTTTCCTCAGGATCGCCGTCACCCCGGACCTCTGCAGCGCCATGGTCTCGGCGGCTTCGAGCGACTTGACGGTGACGACTACGACAGGCACCCGCGGGCCATGGTCAGCGCGGAGCCGCGCCAGGAAATCCTCACCCTGCAAGCCCGGCAGCCGCAGGTCCACGACGATCGCCCTCGCCTTCCGCTCGCGCCACAGGTCCTCGGCGGTCTCGGCGTCGGACGCCCACACGACGCTCAGGCCCTTGGCCGCGAGCTCGGCTTCCAGCAGGTGGGCAAACCCGGCGTCGTCCTCGACAACGAGGACGTCGCCCGACTTTGCGCCCTCGGGGGCGATGGGCAGAGTGAACGTGAACACCGAGCCCTGCCCCGGGCCGTCGGACCGGATGGCGACGGCTCCACCGTGCGCTTCGACGATGCGTTTGCTGATCGCGAGGCCGAGGCCGGTGCCCTTGATCTGGCGGCGGTCCGAGGTGTCGACGCGATAGAACTTCTCCGAGAGCTTTCCGAGCGACTCGCGCGGGATCCCGAGTCCGTGGTCCTGCACGCTCACCTCGATCATCCCGTTGACGAGAGCGGTCCCGATGACGATGCCGCCGCCCTCCGGCGAGTACTTGCGAGCGTTGGAGATCAGGTTGCCGAGCACCCGGAAGACGGAGTCCGAATCGACCATGGCAAGCGGCATCGGGTCGCAGAGCTTGACCTCGATCGGCGAGCTCGCGTCCGGGCCGGCGTGCTTGACGGCTCGCTCGATGATGGCGCCAAGGTCGGTGGGGGACAGCTTCAGCACATCGCGACCGGCCTCGATGCGCTGGAGGTCCAGGAAATCGTTGATCAGCGCGGTCAGCCGCCGGCCCTCCTGCAGCATCACGGTGAGATACTCCTGCCGCTGTTCGTCGGTCACAGGCCGCGTCATGAGGAGCTCGGCGAACCCGACCACGCTTGCGAGAGGAGTCCTCAGCTCGTGGCTGACCATGGAGACGAGCTCGTCTTTCATCTGGCTCAGCTCGGCCGAGGCGTCGATCCGGGCGCGACTCTTGTGCAGCTCGACCTCGAGCTTCTGAATCTCGGTGAGGTTCTCGGCCATCACGTATCGCGCCGGGCGGCCGGCGAACGTAAGGGCGTGGGAGGTGACGAGGACCTGGAGCACGGTCCCGTCTTTGCAGAGGTGCCGCCACGGACCTGAGCGGTCGTACGCGGGCATGTCGGCGATCAGCTCCCGGAACTTCGGAACGTCTTCGGCGGGCCGGATGTCTGTGGCGGACATGTGCATGAACTCGTCGCGCGTGTACCCGTAGGCGTCGACGGCCGCGTCATTCACCTCCAGGAACCGCATGGTTTCTGCGTCGTACAACCACATCGGCTGGGGATGCCCGGCGAACAGGGTGCGGTAGTTGCGCTCCGAGACCTGCGCAGCCAGCTCGCCTTTGAGTCGGGCGGCCAGCTCCGTTTTGACCGAGTGCATCAACGCGTCGAACTCCTGCGAGAGCGTCGCCACCTCGGCGGCGCCGTCGACGGCGTTCAGCTCGGGTTCCGCTCCGGCCGTCGCCCGTCGAACCCGCTCTGTCAGCCGGCGGACCGGTTCGGCGACCCGGCGGTGCATCACGAACGTCAGCACCAGCATCACCGCGACCCCGCCGAGGATGATCACCATGCCCTGATTGGCCAGCTCGTCCGCCGCGGCAATCGCGGCGGCTTCGTCAGCGCCGACGAAGATGTGCCACCCGGCCACTCCGGCGGAGGTTTCGCTGTAGATCCGCGGCGTGCCGGCGACGTCCGGGCGTGAGGTCGCTGACGCCGAGGCCGCGAATGCGGTGCCCTTGCTGCTCTTACCCACCCAGAGGCCGGGATTCGCGGAGCGCGCCCGCCGTGAGTTGCTCGCGATCATGGAACGGCGCGCCGGAGCCTAGGTGGTGTGGCGGCGGAGGCTTAGTGATGTGGCGGCGGGGCTAGGTGATGTGGTGGCGGAGGCTAGGTGATGTGGCTGGCGGGGCCGTCGTCCTTGTTGGA
>DAIPXW010000311.1:0-3497 GCA_036783075.1 Candidatus Dormiibacterota bacterium
CTCCGTGCTCGGTGAGCCCGGACCAGATTTCGTCGATCTCCTCCTGGGTGTCACATGTCACGACCATCGAGAAACCTTCCGAGAACGCGAACGTCGGCCCTCCATCGAACGCGGTGTACTCGCGCCCGTCCAGCTCGAACGTGGCGTGCATGAGCTTGCCCTTGGGAATAGGGCCGCTCCCGTCGCTGCGAACAATGCTCACCACCCTCGAGTTCTTGAACACCGACACGTAGAGGTTGATCGCCTCCTCCGCCTGGTCCGCATACGTCAAACACGGCCTGATCCCTTGCATCCGTTTCTCCTTCCTGTTTTCCGCCGCCATCTCAGCGCTTACGTCCGTCACCTGGTGCCTGCGGCTTCCCGTCGCGAGCCGCGCGCCGGCTGCGGAGCTCCACCTCGAGCCTGTCGAGGCGGGCCTCCCAGATGTCGCGATAACCCTCCATCCAGCCGTCCAGCTCGCGGAACGGCTCTTCGCGCAGCGTGTACAGCCTCCGCCGGCCTTGCGGCCTCACCACCACGAACCGCGCGTCCTGAAGGATGGCGAGCTGCCGCGACACACCCGGTTGTCCGATGTCCACCTGTTCGACCAGCTCGCTCACCGACCTCTCCCCGCCCCGAAGCGCCTCGACGAGGCGTCGTCGTGTTGGGTCGGCCAGGATCTGGAAGACGTCGGGCATGCGGACATATTACTACTGCAATATATGTTGTGCCGACAATATAATGCGGCGGCCGGACTTCAGGGCGAGCGGCGGGGCTGGCACGACGGGCACCAGTAGGCAAGACGCGCATGCTCGCCCTGCGCACGCACCCGGATCAGAGTTCCGCAGCGCGGGCACGGCCTTCCTCCGCGCCCATGCACGGCTCCCCTGCCGTAGCCCGGGAAGCGACGGCGGATGCCGCTGCGCAGGTTCGCGCGCATCGCCGCGCGGGCGGTTTCGAACAGCGCGGTGAGCTCCTGATCGTCAAGCTCGACGGTCGGGGTCCAGGGATTGACCCGCCGCTGCCACAGCGCTTCGCAGCGGTAGACGTTGCCGATGCCCGCGGTGACCCGCTGGTTGAGCATCAGCTCGCCGACCGCGACCGGGCCGAGCGAGCGGGCGCGCGCCAGGACGTCGCCGGCCGACCAGTCGTCGGCCAGCATGTCGGGGCCAAGGTGACGCACCTTCGACGCGACGTCACGAGTCAGCTCCACCACCGGTGCGGCGAAACAGACCGCGACCGCATCGTCCGTTTCGAGCACCGCCTTGAGCTGCCACTCGGGCCGCCGCCACCGCTCGCCGGGCCGGTAGATGTGCCACGCGCCTCGCATGCGCATGTGGGAGTGCAATGCGAGCCCGCTGTCGAATCTGATCACGAGGTGCTTGCCGACCGGATCGATGGCCGTGACCGTGCTGCCGGCGAGCCTCTTCAGGGCGTCGGGACGGGCGGCCAGCACGCGCTTGCCTTCGAGTCGCGAGCGGAGCGCGGCCGCCGTGCGCCAGATCGTGTCACCCTCGGGCATCGCTCGTTCAATGGTGCGGCTTTCCCGGTGAAGAGCCGTCGAACCAGGCTCAGGAGGCGCGCACCATGGCTTGCAGCGCAGCCGCCAGCTCCGCCGGGGCAAGCGACACCTCGGCGGCGCCCATCTCCAGCGCAGCTCCGGGCATTCCGAAAACCACGCAGGTTTCCTCCGACTGCACCATCGTGCGCGCGCCCAGCTTCCGCATCCGGGCCAGGCCCGCGCAGCCATCCTGCCCCATGCCCGACATGAGGATGCCGGCGCAGGATCGCGGGCTCCAATCGGCCATCGACTCGAAAAGCGCGTTCACCGAAGGGCGGATGCCCCCACGTGGCGGGCCGGAGTCGAGCTCGGCCACCCCGTCGACGATCTTGAGGTGAACGCCGTCGGGAGCCACCCTGACCCCCGACCACGGCAGCCGCATCCCCGGCGCCGCCAGCTCGACTTGAAGTTCGCAGCCACTTGCAAGCCACTCCACCATTCCCACGACGAATCCCGGTGTGATGTGCTGCACCAGCGCGATGGACGGGGCAAAGTCCGTGGGCAGCGAGCGCAGAAGCTCCATGACGGCTGCCGGGCCGCCGGTCGAGGCGCCGATGCCGACCAGGGTGAGCGGCGAGGCCGCGATTGCGGGGTCATCCTTGAAGGACGGATGCGAGGGTTCGAACCGCCTGGCCAGAGGGACCCGCGCCACCGACTTCACGGCGCGGATGAGCTCTCTTTTGTGCGAGGCGAAGTCGGGATGCATTCGGTCCGGCGGGCGATGCGCGACCGTGAGGGCACCCGCGGCGAGCGCCTCGAGCACGGCGAGGTAGTTGACCTCGCTCGCCAGCCCGCTCACCACCACGATGGGAGTGGGGACCTCGGCCATGATGCGCTGGATCGTGCGGACACTGCCGTCCGGCATGAACAGGTCCATGGTGATCACGTCGGGCTTGAGCGCGAGGCAGGCGCTGAGCGCCTGCGCACCGTCACCTGCCTCACCGACCACCTTCATATGGCGATCTCGTCCCAGAAGGCTCCGCAGCTGTAGGCGGACCGTCGGCGAGTCGTCGACGATCAGGACGCGGATCACATGTGCACCGGGATTCGCAGCCTCTGTCAGTGGCACGGGCGCCACGAGGTTCGATTCAGGCGGAGTCGAGCCGTTGCCGGTCAAAACGTGAGCGTCGAGCTCCCCGGGCCGGCCGGGAAGCGACACCGGTACCGGGTCACGTTCAGATGTTCACGGCGCTGCTGCCGGGCGGCAACCTCCACTTTGAGGGGTGCCAGTGCGCTCATGCGTCTGCCTCGCGGCAGCCACGGGGTTGCGAACCCCTCCGATATGCTCGAGAAGGAGAAAGGCCGCGAACGTCACCATCGCTGTTGAACCGTTCGATTCACCTGATGCCCGCCGCCTCGTCGGCGCTCTCGATACCGAGCTCTCATTGCTGTACGCGCCTGAGCAAAGGTTTGGACCCAACCTCAAGCCCGAGCACCTGTCGCCGGGCCTGGGTACATTCGTTTTGGCGCGGACTGACGGAAGGGCGATCGGATGCGGCGCACTGAGGCGGCTCGACAGCACGACAGGCGAGGTGAAGCGAATGTATGTCGAGCCGGAGAGGCGCGGTCGCGGCGTCGCAAAGCAGATCCTGGACCACCTCGAATCAGCGGCGAAGGAGCTAGGGCTCCGCCGGCTGGTGCTGGAAACCGGCGTCCATCAGGCCGAGGCGATCGCCCTTTACACGAGGGCGGGGTTTCGATCCATCCCGTGCTGGGGTGAGTACGCCGGATCGTCCACCAGCGTCTGCTACGAGAAGACGATCTAATCAGGCGAGAGCGCTCAGATGGAGGCTGTGCCACGACAGCCCGGCGTCATCGCTCGAGAACAGCGTGGTGGATTGGTCGGTCAGGCTGGTCGCGGCCACCCAGACGTGCAGCGGATCAGCGGCGCTGACAAGGGTCGTGTTGACCGGGGCGGCCGAGCACCGCCATGACCTACCGCCATCCTCCGTCTGCA
>DAIPXW010000312.1:0-3492 GCA_036783075.1 Candidatus Dormiibacterota bacterium
GCCGGCGCCATGGGCCGTTAGTGCAATACTCCGGCCAGCTCTATCCCGTCAGGATGGTGTTGATCTGACTCTGAGCAGTGTTCAGCGCGGCTTGCACGGATTGGGATCCGGACATGGCCGCCTGAATCGCCGTCCACACCGCCTGGGAGATCTTCGGGTACTTGACTCCCAAGCCGAGCGTACGCGGGTGCGCGAAGAGCGTCTGGTTGACATAGACCGACCACTCGGGGCCGGCCTGCGTTACGTAGGTCTTCGCGACGCTGATCTTGGCCGGCAGATAGCCGAACAGCTTCGCGAGTTGCAGCTCCATCGCGGGTGTCTGCATGCCCTGGATATAGTCGAACGCCAGCTGCTGAGCGGCGCTGCCGCCGCTCTTGCTGACCATCCAGTCCTCGCCGCCGAGCGGGACGACGACGTGCTGTCCCGCCACCTGGGTCGGGACGGGAACGACCCCGAACTGCTTGCCATAGAACTGGTTGGCTAGGTTCATGGTCGGGAAGTTCCAGGGGCCGTTGACCATCATGGCCGCCTTGCCGTCGATGAACTGCGTCGACGCAGCCGGGGTCTGGCTCCAGTTGAGACACGACTTGGACGCGGAGCCGTCGCTGACCAGCTGGCGCCACAGCGTCAACGCCTGCACGCCGGGCGCACCCGAGACGTTCGAGAACGTGGCCGTGCCGCCGTTGGTCCAGAAGTACGGCTCCCACTGCCACGTCGTGTCCTCGGCCGCCTCACAGGTCAATGCGATCCCGTAGTGAGCCGAGGTCGTCAGTGCCTTGGCGTCGGAGACCAGGTCCGCCCAGGTCTTCGGCGGGGTCAGGTTCGCTGCCTTGAACATTGCGATGTTGTAGATCAGCGCGATCGAGTTGGCCCCTGCCACCGGGAGGCTGTAGTACTTACCGCCCGATAGGCCCTCGTTGATCACGGCAGGGTAATAGCCCGTCGTGCTGAAGCCCGACAGGCCGCTGATCGGCACGACCTGGCCGGTCGAGATCATCGTCGACACAAACGGGTTGTCCACGGCCAGCAGGTTCGGCAGGTCCTGGCCGGCTGCCTGCGTCAGTAGCTTCGCGTCCAGATCGGCGAACGGCACGTACTGCCGTTTCACCGTCACGCCCGGGTGCGCGGCTTCGAATGCCTTGCTGTAGGCGGCCAGGGCCGCGATCTGGCCAGGGGTGTTGAAGTAGTCCTCTTCGGTGATCGTGGTCTTAGTCCCGGACGTGCCGGACGTACTGGCCGACTGCGAGCACCCGGCTACGGCGCACGCCGCAACCAGAACTGCTGCCAGTCCCCAGTGCCCCCTCCTGATAGATAGCTTCATAGCGTTGTGTCCTCTTTTGCGGTTGATGTTGCGGTGAATTCGGTCGAAACGACAGAGGGAACCAAGAAGTCCGATCCGGTTATCGAGATCTGCTACCACCTCCCTCGTGCGGCCCGGCGCATCGCTACCCCTTCACCGAGCCCGCCGTGAGACCGCTCGCGATGTACCGCTGCGCCACCACGAGCAAGATCGCGGCCGGTACCATCGCGAACACGCCCGCTGCCATCACCGCGCCCCAGTCGGTCGAGTAGTTGCCGAGGTAGGTGTAGATCCCGAGCGTGATCGGCTCGATGCCCGATCCGTTCAGGATGGTCAGGGCGAAGATGAAGTCGCCCCACCCGGCCAGAAACGCGAAGACCGCGACAGTGATCACGGCCGAACGGGCGAGCGGGATGACGATCATGCGGAACGTCTGCCACTCGGTCGCTCCGTCGACCCGGGCCGCGTAGAGCAGCTCGTTGGGCAGGCTGAAGAGGAACGCCCGGAGGACGAGGATCGCGAACGGGACGGCGTACGTCCCGTCAGCGATGATCAGTCCCGGGTACGAGTTCACCAGGTTGATCCGGTGGAAAACGATGAACAGGGACGTCGCCAGGACGATCGACGGGACGATCTGCGCGATGAGGAGCGAGCTGACCAAGATCACCGTCACCCGCAGGCGGTACTTGGACAGGGCGTAGGCCGCCGGGACCGCCACGACCAGGGCGAGCAGCGCCGTCCCGAGACCCACGACCAGGCTCGTCACCACGTTGGCCGATTGCGCGTGGATGACCGTGCTGTAGTTGTCGAGCGTCGCGGCGTGCGGCAGCCAGTAGAACGTGCCGCTGAAGAGCGTGTTGGTCGACTCGAACGAACCGACGATTATCGCGTATACCGGGAAGAGAACCAGCACGAGGGCCGCCGCCGCTGCGAGCGTGCACAGCCAGCTCAGGGCCCGGGACCTCTTGACGCGCGTCACCGGTCCGCCCCCGAGCTACGGCGCAGCGAGTCACGACTGAGGAACAGGTAGATCGGTGCGCAGACGAGCGCCAGCACGAGGAGCACGTTGTTAAGCGCCGCGCCGTAGCCGAACGAGAACTGCTGGAACGACAGGTTGTAGGACCAGGTGGTGATCAGCTGCGTCGCGTTCGCGGGCCCGCCGCCGGTCAGGCCGATCACGAGGTCGAACACTTTCACCGTGAACACGAAGCCGAGGAGCAGCGTGACCTCGATGACGGGCAGGATGATCGGCACGACAACGAGCCGGAGCCGCTGCCACGGGCTCGCACCGTCGATGATCGCCGCCTCCTTGATCTCCGCTGGCACGTCCTGGAGCGCGCTGTAGAGCAGGAGGGTGAAGAACGGCACCCCGAGCCAGATGTTGGCGATCAGGATCGTCCAGAGAGCCAGATGTGGATCGTCCAGCCAGTCGACCCCGTGGTGGACAATCCCGAGACCGGTGAGCACCTGGTTCACGGCCCCGCCTTCGAGCTGAAACAGGAAGCGAAACATGACTCCGGTCACGATGAGGGGCAGAAGCCACGGGACAATCACGAGCGAGCGGGCCAGAGTCCGCCCAGGGAACCGCATGCTGAACAGCAGCGCGAGCGCGAAGCCGATCAGGAACTGGCCGGCGAGCGAGCCCACCGTGAACAAGAACGTGTTAGCGATCGCCTTCCGGCTCGTCGGATCGTTGAGGATGAAGTGGTAGTTGCCGAGCCCGGCGAAAGGCGCGGTGAGGCTCGCAATCGTCGCCGGCGACGTCTGCTCGAAGCTGAGCGTCACGTTGTAGACGATGGGCAGCGCGAACGCGAAGAGCAGATAGGCGATTGCCGGGGCCAGGAAGAGCCAGCCTGCCAGCTGCTTCTTACGGCGGGAGGTGAGCCGCCACAGCGTCATGAGGGCGCTCGCAGGTCGGTAAGGCTGCCGCCTTCGCGGAGATAGACCGGGATGCGCTCGAGCGGTGCCGCCGCCGTCACCCAGCCTGTCGCGCCGACGGGGTTGCCCGTCCAGGCGTCGAGCCACGAGGCTGCCTCCGGCAGATACACATCGCGCTCCCGCGCGCCGTACGTTGTCACGGGCGCGACCAGCACGTCCGGGCCGAACATGAACTGGTCTGTCACCTCCCATGCCGGCGCCTCGTCCGGGAACTCGAGGAAGAGCGCGCGCATCGGCGGAAGCCCGTTCGCGCT
>DAIPXW010000313.1:0-3492 GCA_036783075.1 Candidatus Dormiibacterota bacterium
CCTGAACCCCGGCAACACACACGCCGAAGGCGCTGGGCGACGCCGCTGCGAGGGCGGGAATATAGTCCGCAACGGCCCCCTCGTCGAGATCAAGATAGCGCTCGTAGCCGGCAGTGATGAGGGCCTGAACGTCAGTATCGGGCGGGAGCACCCCGGTCGACACTCGCTCGGTCTCAGGGCTGTCGTCGGGGAGAGGGTCGCGGTCCATATCGATCCTTTGATTGGCGGGTACCTGCCGGCCGGCCTTCCACCTGATGATCGTGCTCGACCGGACCGATGGTATCCGCCGGCCGGATTCGCATGCCCACACAGCGGCGCAGCCATCAGCGGGATGCTGGAAACCGGCCCGGGTCCCACAGCTATCGGCGACGAGTCCCCGGCTCTGCGCGGGCCAGCTCAAGCCCTGTCCATCAAACGCCGGAGGGCGGCCGGGCGAGCCTCCATCTGGGATCGGACAATTGCAACTGCATCCGTTCTTCACCAGTAGCTGCGGTGTGTGGCAGATCGGCCCGTTCGCCGGTGGCCTGGAATCCCCATGATTCGTACAGGCGCTTGGCGGGGTCATTGCCCTCGGTCACCCATAGCGTGAGGGTCCGCGTTCCGGCTGTCCCAGCCCACTCGCAGGCGGCCTGCAGCATCCGTGCCGCTGTCCCACGCCTGCGCTCCTCAGGGGCAACCCACATCGCGATCAGCTCTGCCTCGTCAAGGGTTTCATCGCGGCGCAGAACGGCGACGACGCCGACCACGCGATCGTTGCGGCTTGCCGTCCACCACGCGGCGGCCTTCAGAAAACGTCGCCATTGGCCCTGATCGAAACGGGACTCCTCCTGGAACGTTGCCCAGAAGGCGTAGGGCGCGTCGGCAAGTGCGGCCAGGCGCACGTCGCGCAGCGTCTTCCAGTCCTGCTGACTCAAAAGCCTTACCTGAACCATCGCCAGTCCCCTTCCACCGGTGCCGCCGCTCTGATCTGACGGATCGGCGGGATCGACATGCTCAAGGTTAGAGTGAACGGGCGTTCTGGATTCGCTCTGTTCTTCGGCTGGACTGTGACGCAGCTTGGCTTTGAGCGGCCAGCGCTTGGGCGAGGGCGATGTCATGGACCAGTTGGAGTTCCGGCTGCTGGGACCGTTCGAGGTCAGCAGCGGTCGGCGGATGATCTTGTCGGGCGGCGGAAAACGGCGAGCGATCCTGGCGGTGCTCCTTCTCTCCGCAAACGAGGCTGTCAGCGTCGAGCGGCTGGTCGACGCGCTGTGGGGTGAAACTGCCCCTGCGTCGGCGGTCAACTTGGTGCAGGGCTACGTGTCGGACTTGCGGCGCATCCTGGAGCCAGATCGCCCCCCGCGCGCGAGCGGTCAGCGCCTTGTCTCTTCCCACGGCTACCGGCTGATGGTCAGCGAGGACGAGTGCGACCTGATGCGCTTCGACGCCTTGCTGGGCAAGGCAGGCGCAGCCCGTGAGACCGGTGATTTGTCAGCGGCTTCCTGGCTGCTCAGCCGGGCATTGGGCGAATGGCGCGGGGCGCCACTGCTCGACTTCACTGCCGAGCAGTTCGCGTCGGTGGCGTCCACCAGATTGCAAGAGGCGCGGCTGTCCGCGGCCGAAGCCGCCGCCGAGGTCGAGCTTGCGCTCGGACGCCCTGATCGAGCGCTGTGTTACCTGCTGGACCTGTCGGAAGCCCACCCATTTCGCGAACGGCTGGCCGAGCTGCGGATCCTTGCGCTGTATCGATCAGGACGGCAGGCGGATGCGCTCGCCGTGTACGAGACGATTCGGCTAGGGCTCGCTGACGAGCTGGGCGTAGACCCCGGTCCAGCGTTGAGGAAGCTGCACCTTGAGGTGCTGCGACAGGAACCGTCATTGGTCGCTACGGCCCCGCCGGTCATTGCGGACGTCCTGCCGGCGCTGCCCGTGGCGCTGTCGAGCTTCGTCGGCCGGGAACGGGAGCTCGAGTCGGTGCTGCAGATGCTCGGTTCGCATCGACTGGTCACCCTCACCGGCCCTGGCGGCAGTGGGAAAACCCGACTGGCGATCAAAGCCAGCACCGTGGTTCGTGCCGCAGGCGAACTTGAAGTCGCATTCGTCGACCTGACGCCGGTACGCGCGGCAAGGCTGGTCGGCGCCGCGATCGCCGATGCGTGCTGGCTTCGCGTGCGGCCGGACCTGGGCGCAGTCGCATCGCTCTCTGCGCAACTCGCTGGGCGCCGGGTACTGCTGGTGTTGGACAACGTCGAGCATGTGCTGGACGCGGTCCCCGACATTGCTGCGCTGTTCGCCTCCACGCCAGGCGTTGCCGTCCTCGCCACCTCCCGCGAGCCGCTTGGCCTCGAGGGCGAACGGCAGTTCCCGGTACCGCCCCTGGCACTGCCAGCACGGTTGCCTGAGGCCAGCATGGAAGATGTACTGGCGTCTGACGCTGTGCGCCTGTTCGTCGACCGAGCCAGGGCGGCGAATCCCGGGTTTTCAGTAGCCGATCGGGACGCTGCCGTGCTGGCAGGAGTCTGCGGTCGTCTGGATGGTCTTCCGCTCGCGCTCGAACTTGCCGCACCGTGGACGAAGACACTGACCCTGCGTGCCCTGCTGGAACGGCTCGATCGCTCCCTGGAATTGCTCGTCGGCGCCACCCGACACGGCCCCGAGCGCCACAGAAGCTTGCGTACCGCGATCGAGTGGAGCTACGCAGCACTCGCGGAGCCCGAACGGCAACTACTTCAAGCGCTCTCCATCTTCGCGTCGGGCGCACCGTTGGACGCCGTAGAGGCGGTGGCACCCTTGCCGGGCGGCGGGTGCCTGCCTGCACTTGCCGCGCTAGTAGATAAGAGTCTCGTCGTTCGCACCGGCGTCCCGCAGCAACCCAGATATCGGTTGCTCGAGACCATTCGCGAGTACGCGGCGCAACGCCTCGCAACCGATGCCGAGGCTGCGCATGCCGTTCGGGCGCGGCACGCGCAGTACTACTGTCTGGTAGCCGAGCAAGCTGGGCGTGCCGCGCACACAGCCGCCGGCGACGCGACCGCGTTTCGGCTGGCAGAGGAAGCGGTGGAAATCCGGGCCGCCCTGGATCACCTGAGCGGAACCGGCTCCAGCGAGGCGGCCCTCACCTTGGCGATCGACTGCCTACCGCTGTGGTGGGACCTCGGCCACATCGAAGAGGGATACCGGCACCTCACCGAACGGCTCAACGCCAGCGGCGACCAGACGTTGCCGCCGCTGCTACGGGCGGCCGCGTCCGCCGGTGCCGCGATACTCGCTGAGGCGGCGGGCGACTCTGACGCCGCCGTTGCTCTTGCTCGCTCGGCGGCTCAGCTCGCCGCCGAGGCGGGCACCCAGACGCTACAAGCGATGGCCCTGGCGGTCGAGGGCGATGTGTCGATGTGGGGCGACTCGCAAACGCAGGCATTGGAGCGACTGCATGAGGCGATCGAACTGGCCAGCTCGGCGCCGGACGGTCCTGCTCGATGGGGCTGGGCCAGCCGACCGGTGGTGATCACCAGC
>DAIPXW010000314.1:0-3481 GCA_036783075.1 Candidatus Dormiibacterota bacterium
CTACGCCTGGCAGGGCCTGGTGCTGGCGGGGGGGGTAGCCGGCGCGGTCCTGAACCGCAGGGCGAGCCTCGCCCGTCTCTTCGCGCTCGGCCTGGTGGCGACCGCGGTCGGCGCGACGTACTGGCACCTGCAGGACTACGCCATGCTCGTCGGGGCCGCGTGGCTCTTCTGGCGGACCGAGCCGCCCGCGTGGCAGCGCTGGTGGCTGCTTGTGGTCGCCGTCGGCGGTGAGCTGGCGTGGCCGCTGACCCCGCT
Source organism: Candidatus Dormiibacterota bacterium (assembly GCA_036783075.1). Taxonomy (GTDB): domain Bacteria; phylum Chloroflexota; class Dormibacteria; order Dormibacterales; family Dormibacteraceae; genus Palsa-870. The sequence goes on from DAIPXW010000314.1 coordinate 256, forward strand.
ACCGATCCTCGTCGGGCTGGCGGCCTGGCTGGTGTTCATCGCCGTGCCGGATCGCCCTCGCCGGCACCCTGCACCAGTCCCGGCGCGATGACGGTCCAGGGACTGCGCATTCCGCGCGCCAGGCTTGTCGTCGCCATCGCGGGGGTGATAGCTGCCGCCGCAATCCTGTGGCTTGCGCGCGGCTACACCTTCTACTTCGACGAGTGGGACTTCATCCTGGGCGCTCCCGCCTGGGGTTGGACGTCCTACCTGCAGCCGCACAACGAGCACCCGGCGATGCTCATGCATGTCGTCTACGCGGCCCTCCTGAACACCGTCGGCCTGCGCTCATACCTGCCGTACATGCTCGTGCTCGTCGCGTTCCACCTTGCGACGGCGCTGCTGCTTTTCGAGCTCGTGCGCCGCCGTGCCGGTGACGCGATAGCCATGGCGGCCGCGTTGATGCTGCTCGTGCTGGGCGCGGGTTGGGAGGACCTCCTGTGGGCTTTTCAGATCGGCTTTGTGGGATCTGTCGCGTGCGGGCTCGGCATGCTTCTGGCGCTCGAGGACCCGCCATCCAATCGCAGGCGCGCCGCGGCCGCCTTGCTGGGGACCGCGTCCCTGATGTTCTCGGCGATCGGGTTGTTCTTCCTGGTGGCCGGAGCGGTCCGGCTCGCTCTCGTGCCCGCGCGACGGCGCGACCTTGCCTGGTTCATCCCGGTCGTCGCCGTGTTCGCAGCCTGGTACGTGGCCTTCGGCCGCACGGGGGCGACGACCGTTCCGCCGGCCGGGCTGAAGAACCTGCTGGTGCTCCCGCAGTACGTCGCCTGGGGGCTGGCCGGCAGCGCCGGCGGTGTCATCGGCGTCACCGGCGCGCCCGCGCTCGTGGTGCTGGTCCTGGCCGCGGCCGCGATTGCTCTCGACTGGCGGCGGCAGGCACCGGACGCCCTGAACGTTGGCGTGGCGGTGGGCCTGCCGGCCTTCTACGTGGTCACGGGGCTCGCCCGGGCGCAGCTCGGCTACGACCAGTCGGCCTCCGGCCGGTACGTGTACATCGGCGCGGTGTTCTGGCTGGTCCTGCTGTCCTCGCCGGCGCGCCATCTCCCCTGGCGAAAGACATGGCGACCGGCGCTCGCCGCGTGCCTGTTCCTCGCGTGCTTCAACAGCAGCGTCCTCCTCGTCGCCTATGGTGCCGCCAAGGCGCAGCTCATGCAGCGCGAGATCGCAGACCTCGAGGCGCTGTCGGCCGAGCGAACCGCCGGGTGTCTCAACCCGTCCGGGACGGCCGACCGGCTGGTGATGCCCCAGGTGACCGACCCCGCGATCTACTACCGCGCGGTCGACCGCTTCGGCGACCCGACCGCGGGGCTGCCAGTCACCGACCGCGCCGATTTCGACGCCGCGCGCGCCAATCTCAGCTGCGCCGTTCCCTAGACTGAAGACCGTGCCCGCATTCGATTTCGACGTGGCGATTCTGGGCGGTGGCATGGGTGGCTACCCTGCGGCGATCAGGGCGTCTCAGCTCGGCCTGAAGGTCGCGCTCGTCGAAGCCGACAAGCTGGGCGGCACCTGCCTCCACGTCGGGTGCATCCCGACCAAGGTGCTCCTCGAATCCTCCGAGCTATATCACCGGGTCGCCACGCGCGGACCTGAGTTCGGCGTGAACGCCGAGAAGGTCCAGTTCGACTACGCGCGCATCGCGGCCAGGCGTGACGCGGTCGTCGCCCAGCTGTTCAAGGGCGTGCAGTACCTCATGAAGAAGAACAAGATCGAGATCGTCGCCGGCAGCGGGCGGGTGCGCGACCGCAACACGCTCGAGATCGGGGCCAAGCAGATCAAGGCGGCAAACCTCATCGTCGCGACGGGTTCCACGGTCAAGACCCTGCCGGGGCTCGAGTTCGACGGCCAGTTCATCATCTCGTCCGACCATGCGACGCTTGCGGGAAAGATCCCCGAGTCGATCTGCATCATCGGTGGCGGCGCGGTAGGCGTCGAGTTCGCGACCCTTTACAACCAGCTCGGCGTCAAGGTCACCCTCCTGGAGGCGCTCGACAGGCTGGTTCCTCTCGAGGACGAGGAGATCTCGAAAGAGATGCTGACGGCGTTCAAGAAGGCGGGGATCGACTGCCGCCCCGGAGTGAAGGTGAAGGGCGCCAAGAAAGCACGTGACGGCGTCAGCGTCGACACGGACCAGGGCGAGGTCTGGGCGCGTCAGCTGCTGGTCGCGGTCGGGCGCGCGCCGCGCTCGAAGGAGATCGGGCTCGAGCAGGCCGGCGTGACGACGCATCCCAACGGGTTCATCAAGGTGGACGAGTGGATGCGCACCTCGGCCGAATCGATCCACGCGATCGGCGATGTCGTGGGTGGCTACCTTCTCGCCCATGCCGCGGCCCACGAGGGCATGACCGCGGTGGAGGACATCGCCGGCCAGCGGGTCGCCCCGATGGACCAGAGCCTGGTCACGCGATGCACCTACTCGCACCCCCAGATCGCCTCGGTCGGCCTGACCGAAAAGCAGGCCGCGGAAAAGGGACACGAAACGCGCATCGGCAAGTTCCCCTTCACGGCCCTGGGCCGCGCCATCATCCACGGTGAGACGGGCGGCTTCGTCAAGATCGTCGCCGACGCCAAGACAGGACAGATGCTTGGCGCGCACATCGTCGGCCCCAACGCGACAGAGCTCATCGCCGAACCGGCGCTGGCCCAGCTGTTCCAGGGCGACGCGTGGGAGCTTGGCCGCAACATCCATCCGCATCCGACGCTCAGCGAAGCCGTCATGGAGGCGGCGCTGGCCGTGGACGGCCATGCCATCCACATCTAAGAACGTGGCACAGACGGTCAAGACCAAGGGGCACACGTTCAACCCCGAGTGGCGCTTCCAGGAACCCGTCGCCTGGCGCGACACGGACCTCGACGAGAAAACGCTCAAGCAGTGGTTCAACCACATCCTGCTCGGGCGCCAGGTCGACTACCGCTTCCAGGTCCTGAACCGGCAGGGCCGCGCGCCTTTCATCATCTCGTGCGCAGGCCATGAGGCCGCGCAGATCGGGATCGGCTGGCCTCTGAAACCGAAATACGACTGGCTCGCGCCCTATTACCGCGACGTGGTGCTGTGCCTGCGCATGGGCATGACGCCGCTTGATCTCATGCTGTCGGTTCTCGCCAAGGCAGCGGACCCCGCTTCCGGCGGAAAGCAGACGCCTGGCCACTTCTCAGATTCGAGGCTGAACATCACATCCGGCGGGTC
>DAIPXW010000315.1:0-3476 GCA_036783075.1 Candidatus Dormiibacterota bacterium
ACGTTCATCACGACCTTCATGTCGTGCTCGATGAGGAACACCGTGATGCCGCGGGAGATGATCTTGTTCACGAGACCCATCAGCTCCACCTTCTCTTGGGGCGTGAACCCGGCCGCGGGCTCGTCCAGGAGCAGGAGGTGGGGTTCCGTGGCGAGTGCGCGCGCGATCTCGAGCCTGCGCTGCTGTCCGTAGGCTAGGTTGCGCGCGTAGTTGTCCGCGTGGCGCTCGATGCCGACGAACTTCAAGAACTCCATCGCGCGCTCCGTCACCTCGCGCTCCTCGCGCCTGGCGAACGGGGTGCGGAAGACGGCGTCCCAGATCTTCGCCTTCATCCGCACGTGCTCGCCGACCTTGACGTTGTCGATGGCGCTGAGGTACTCGAACAGGCGGATGTTCTGAAAGGTGCGGGCGATTCCCAGCTGCGCGGTCTTGTACGGCTTGGAACCCGCGATGTTGCGGCCCTCGAAAACCACCTTGCCCGCGGTCGGCACGTGCATGCCGGTGATGCAGTTGAAGAGAGTCGTCTTGCCTGCGCCGTTGGGGCCGATCAGCGCAAAGACCTGGCCCTTGGGCACCTCGAAGCTCACCTGGTCCACTGCCGTCAGGCCGCCGAAGCGTTTGATCACGCCCTGCAGCGACAGGATGGGGGCCAGGTCGGTGCTCACGCGTTCGCCGCCTCGGTCACCGATTCGTCGTGCACGCCACGCCTCAGCTCCTGGGTGCGTAGCCGGCTGGGCAGCAGGCCTTGCGGGCGCAGCAGCATGATGCTGACCAGGATCAACCCGAACAGGATGAACTTGAGCCTCGACACGAACTCGGCGATTCCCGGCCAGTTGGGCGTGACGACGTTGAGCGAGTGGAACCCGAGGTTGTCGGCGAGCGCGGCGACCTGCTGAGGAGCGTCCGGCAGGAACTTGTAGAGCACCCAGTAGAGCAAGAGGGCTCCGATCATCGCGCCGGGGATGTTGCCCATCCCTCCGAGCACCACCATTGAAAGGATCGTGATCGAGACGATGAAGCCGAAGCTGTCCGGGCTCACGAGGGAAAGCTTGGCGCCATAGAAAGCCCCGGCGAACCCGCTGAACGACGCCCCGATGGCGAACGCCAGCAGCTTCGTGTTCACAGTGTTGACCCCCATCGCGGCGGCGGCCGTCTCGTCCTCGCGCACGGCCATCCAGGCGCGGCCGAGCCGCGAACGGTACAGGTTGTTGACCCCGAGCACCGACGCGACGACCAGGATGATGATCAGGACGTACCACGCCGTGGCATTGAAGGAGGTGAAGCGGAAGTTCTGCTCGATCGCCAGCTGTGTGTTGGCCCACGGGCCGGTGATCCAGTAGGGCAGGGTTGGCACGTCCAGCGCGCTGATCCCGTTCACGCCGCTGGTCCAGTCCTTCATGTTGCGGAAGAACCGCGGCACGATCTCGCCGAAGCCGAGAGTGACGATGGCAAGGTAGTCGCCACGAAGACGAAGCGTGGGGGCGCCCAGCAGGGCGCCTGCGCCGGCCGCGATGAACATCCCGAGAATCAGCGCGATCCAGAACGGCACGTGCAGGGCGTGATGGATCGGAGAGCTGATCAGCTGCTCGGAGGCCAGCATGCCGTACGTGTAAGAGCCGATCGCGAAGAAGGCCGCGTAACCGAGGTCCAGAAGACCGGCGAATCCGACCACCACGTTGAGGCCGATGGCGAGGAGCACGAAGACCCCGCTGTCAGCGGCGAGGAGGACCAGGTAGTCGGCGCTGCCCCCCGTGACGAACTGTGCGATGCCGGGGAATGAGACAGCTGCGACCGCCATGACCGCGTAGGCGATCGCGTTGGGGTTGCGCGCGTTCTCACTGACGTACTCGCGCAGCCGCTTCATTTCTCGGGTACTCGCATGCCCAACAGGCCTGAGGGCCGGAAGACGAGGGTGGCGATCAGTATGCCGAAGATGACGATCTCCGTCCACGCCGAATCGAAGTAACCGTTGTTGAACGCCGCGATGATGCCGATCAGCAGGCCGCCGATCGCCGCCCCCGGAATGTTGCCGATGCCGCCAAACACCGCCGCGGTGAAGGCGTACAGCCCGGCGATGAACCCGAGGTCGAACGTGACATTGTTGATGTACAGGCCGTAGATGATGCCGCCGGCCCCCGCGAGTACCGCTCCGATGAAGAACGTGGCCGAGATCGTGCGATTGATGTCGATACCCATGAGCTGGGCCGCGTCGCGGTCCTGCGCCGTCGCGCGCATCGCCTTGCCGAGCTTGCTCAGGTTGATGAACAGCGTGAACGCGACCGCCAGCACGATGGCCATGGTCAGCACGATGAGGTCTTTCACTCCGATCGATACACCGTTGACGTTGATGCGGGTGACCGGGAGAAGGTCCGGGTAGTGCAGGTTGAAAGGGCCCCTCCACAGGTACATCGCGCCCTCGAGGATCGAGGACATGCCAATCGCGGTGATCAGCGGCGCCAGGCGCGGGGCGTGCCGGAGTGGCCTGTATGCGATCCGTTCGATCGCGACGTTGACCAGGGCCACGAGTCCCATGGTGATCACGGCGACCGCCAGCAGCGGGATTACGTAGCCGAGCCCGCTCTTGCCCTCCACGACACCGAACATCGGGAACAGAGCCAGTGAGATGAAGGCCCCCAGCGTGAACACGTCGCCATGGGCGAAGTTGATGAGCTCGATGATGCCGTAGACCATCGTGTACCCCAGCGCGATCAGCGCGTAGATCGAACCGTCCGCGATGCCGATCGTGAGGATCTGGAAGAAGTACGAGGGGTCGTGTTGCAGGACGTGCTGGATGGTGAGGGCGACTGCGAAGGCAACGATGAGCAACCCGGCGAGCGTGGCGAACTGGGAGTTGCCAAAGTTCCTAAGCCTCGCCGGTGTCCTGGCCAGCGCTCCGATCAAGTGCTCCCCTCTCCCAAGGTCACCCAATGATAAGGAGGGGGCGTCGCCGCCCCCTCCTTGATTTCTCGATCGAACGGACTTTGTGTACTAGGCGCCCTGTGAGAACTGCGCGACGAAGGTCCAGGCGCCGCTCTTGACCTCCTGAAGCTGGAGGGTCGGGTGGGCCGGGTCACCGTTGGCGTCGAACGTGATCACGCCGGTCAGGCCCTGGAAGTTGGTTGTCTTGGCGACCTGGGCGATGACCTGCTGCCGAGTCGGCATGTTGCCGCCGTTGGCGTCGATCGCGCGGCCGATCGCGTCAATCAGGATGGCGGCGCAGTCGTAGCCGGCGAACGTGTAAGCGCCGATGTTGGACGATCCGGGGTAAGCCGCCTCGTAGGCGGAGACGATTGCGCTGGCGCTCGGGTTCTGGGTGGCGTCCGCCACGCCCTGGGTGGCAAACATGTTGCCTGTAGCCATCGAGGCGGAGTCCTTCAGGCACTGTGCGTCACCGATGCCGTCCGGTCCGAGGTAGTAGATGTCGGGGTTGAAGAGCCCGGCCATCTGGCCGCGTGCGATGCAGCCGCCGGTCGCCG
>DAIPXW010000316.1:0-3467 GCA_036783075.1 Candidatus Dormiibacterota bacterium
GTGTAGGGCATGCTCGACCGGTATGCCTCGGGGATGGCAGACACCTGCCGCACGAGCGCGTGCAGCCGGGGACTTCCGGATGCCTCCGCGATCGTGTAGTGGAAGAACGTGTCCGCGGCAAGCTGCTCGGACGCAGGTGCGTCATGCAGCTCGCCCATCCGGTCGCAGATTTTGCCAAGCAGCTCGGCAACCTCCAGAGCGCCGCGCCGGGCCGCGAGCGCAGCCGACTCGGACTCGAGCAGTGCTCGCAGGCGGTAGACCTCGGCGACGTCATCCGCCGTGAGCTGGAGCACCGTCGCGCCGCGATTCGGCTCCACCTCGGCCAGGCCACTCGCCGACAGCATAATGAGCGCTTCCCGGACCGGCGTCCTGCTCACCGAGAACTGCTTGGCAAGGGTCTCCTCCCGGAGCCGGGTGCCCGGAGCGATCTTTCCGCTGAGGATCGCCTGCCCGAGGCGCCGCGCGACCACGTCTGCGGTTCGCTCGCCTCTCACCGGGCCGCCCAGGCGGCCTGGACTGGTCACGCCCGGCCTCCTCTCCTCGGCTTGACGGCGACAGTTGTATGCATGTATGCAATTTTACGGCAGCATTGTCAGGGCACAAGGAGATCCCAGTGACGGAATCGTGCGTCTGGGCCGCTTCGCGGAAGGACCCGGCGTGAAGCCTGCCCCATTCGGCTACCACCGCGCGACGTCGGTGGCCGACGCAGTGTCCCTCCTCTCGGCTTACGAGGGTTCCGCCCGGGTGATCGCGGGTGGCCAGAGCCTCATGCCGATGCTGAATATGCGCCTGCTGCGACCCGATGCCCTGGTAGACGTGAACGGCCTGCGAGAACTGGCAGGCATCCGCCCGTCAGGAGAAACAACGACGCTCGGTGCCGTGGTGCGCTACACAGAGATCGAGCGCTCGCCGGTGATAGCCGAGCGCCTGGGGCTGCTCCCGATGATGGTGCGCCACATCGGCGACCGCCAGGTGCGCAACCGGGGCACGATCGGCGGCAGCCTGGCGCATGGCGACCCTACCGGGGAGATGTCGCTCGCCTGCCTGGTGCTCGGTGCGACGGTGACACTGGCCGGGCCGTCCGGCCGCCGCCAGGTACCGGTCGCAGAGCTCTACCAAGGTTCTTACGCCACGGTCATCGAGCCGGACGAGGTGCTCACCGAAGTCTTCTTTCCGCGCAGCCCCGGCCACTTCGCCTTCGCCGAGCAATGCCGTCGTCATAACGATTTCGCCGTCCTGAGCGCGGTGGCCGTCGGCGACCGTGAGCCCGACGGCACCTGGACTTCAGTCCGTATCGGCCTTGGTGGTGTCGCGGACCAGCCGGTGCTCGCCGACGCCGCCGCCGCGGCCGTCTCCGGTTCCCGGCTGCCGGACAAGTCGATCAACGACGCTGCCGAGGCGGCGCTTGAGGTCGCTGACCCGCCCTCGGACGTGCGGGCCTCCGCGGAGTACCGGCGCCATCTCGTGCCGGTCTACGTGCGCAGAGTGCTCACTGCACTGCGTTCGGCTGGTGCTACGTGAGGCCGCCTGCGCAGGGCTCCAACGGGAAGGACGCGAGATGAAGCTGCATGAGGAGTTCATCGTCGCCGAGCCAGTCGGGACCGTCTGGACGTTTCTCGAGCAACCGGAGTCGGTCGCGAGCTGCATGCCGGGCGTGGAGTTCGTGAACATTCTTGACGAAGAGAACGTTCGCGTCCGGGCCACGCAGAGCGTCGGGCCGATGACGGCGACCTTCGATGCGAAGGTCACGGTGCTGGAGCGGGCCCCAGACGAGCTGATCCGCTTCCGGGCCTCGGGCCGGAGCGTGCGAGGCGCCATCGGCAACGTGCGGACAGAGTGCACCGTAAGGCTTCGGGGCCTCCCGGACGGGACAAGTATCGCCGTCGACGCCGATGTGGTGCTCGCCGGGGCGCTCGGGAGCGTCGGCCAGAAAGTCATCGCCAAGCAGGCGGGCAAAGTGACGGCCGAGTTCGCCGCCAACCTGCGGCGGGCACTCAGCGGCGAAACCGTGCCCCTGGGCACGGGCCCGCGCGCAGGCACGGCCGCCAGGGGCGGCCCGGCTGGAGGAGTGCCCGCTGCCGCCCTGTTCCCGCCTCTCTCGCCCGCCCCCGACCGCTGGAGCCGGGTCGCGGCCGCGCTGAGTGCGGTGTCGGCGCTGCTCAGCGTGATCGTGCTGGTCCGGCAGCGAGGCAGGCCGCGATGAACCCCACCGACCTCGATGACCTCCCACTGGGCCTGCCTGAGCCGAACGTTGTCGTCACCGTGCAGGTGAACGGGAAGACAGTCACCGAACAGGTGCCAGCCCGCCTGCACGCGGCGGACTTCCTTCGCCACCGCCTCGGGCTCACCGGCACCCACGTTGGCTGTGAACAGGGCGTCTGCGGCATGTGCACGGTGCTCGTGGACGGCGAGGCGGTCAAGTCGTGCCTGATGCTGGCCGCTCAGCTGGACGGGCGGCGGGTCGAGACCGTCGAGTCCCTCGCTACCGGCGAGGGACTCAGCCCGCTGCAGGAATGCTTCAAGCAACGGCACGCGCTGCAGTGCGGCTTCTGCACGCCGGGCTTCCTCATGACGGCTACCGCACTCGCGGCGAGCGAGCGGAAACGATCGCGGGCTGAGATCCGCGACGAACTGGCCGGGGTGCTGTGCCGGTGCACCGGCTACGAGTTCATCGTGGACGCCGTCGAGGCATACCTCACTGCCGGGAGAAGGACCGCGGCCGATGACTGACGTGACGCTCCAAGACGCCAGGGCGCTGCACGGAATGAAGGTGCTCGGCACCTGGACCGAGCGCAAGGAAGACGATCGCCTGCTGAGGGGAGAAGGCCAGTTCACCGATGACGTCGGCCGGGCGCACATCGCCGAGATGGCGCTCGCCCGCTGCCCTTACCCGCACGCCCGTATCGTCCGGGTCGACGTCTCCGCCGCCCTGGAGCTCCACGGAGTGCTCCAGGTCATCACCGGCGCCGAAGTGGCGGCGCGGACCGGGCCGATACGCATCCTGCGCCCGGTCCCCGGTGCCCCCGCCATCCCGCACTACGGGCTCGCCGAACGGGTCGCCACCTACGAAGGCCAGCCGGTGGTGAGCGTGGCGGCGACGAGCCGGCATGTCGCCGAGGACGCGCTGGAAGAGATCGAGATCGAATACGAGCCACTCCCCCATGTCACCGATGTCAGCTCGGCTCTCGCGCCGGGAGCTCCCGTCATTCACCCTGACGTCCTCGAGTCCAACCTTCTGGTGAGCAACCCGCAGGGCTCAGCTGACATTGATGCCGTCATGAGCGGGGCAGACGTAGTCGTCGAGGGCCGTTTCCTGATCAACCGGGTCACCGGGCTCCCGATGGAGACCCGGGCCGTGCTCGCGGAATGGCGTGCCGGGGCGAGAGAACTAACCGTGCACATTTCGACGCAGGTGCCACACCTGGTCCGCAAGCAGCTCGCCGAATCGCTGCGCCTCGATCCTCGAC
>DAIPXW010000317.1:0-3465 GCA_036783075.1 Candidatus Dormiibacterota bacterium
CCCCGAAGCGCTGCGCCTCGATCCTCGACTCGAGCAACGTCTTCCCCTGCTCTTTCGTCAGGATCGGCGCGATCTCCTCGACCTTCTGGAGCATGTGGCGCGCGGCCTTGTGCAGGATCTCCGCCCTTTTGTTGGGAGCGAGGCGTGACCAGCTGAGGAATGCCTTCGCGGCCGCCTGCGCGGCCCGGTCGACGTCCGCGGCGCCGCCCGCAGGGACCTCGTCGACGACTTCGCCAGTGGCCGGGTTGCGGACTTCGTACGTCTTGCCGGATGCGGCCTTGGTCCGGTCGCCTTCGATGATCATCGTCGCCATTCGTGTGGCACCCCTCTTCCGTTGGATTTCGTCGTGCTTCAATTATCGGCGTCGGCGGAACCGGGGTTCGGAGGGGTGCGTATGCCAGTCAGGTTGGAGAAGCAAGGCGGCGTCGGAATCCTCGTCCTCGACCGGCCGCCGGCCAACAGCTACGACTACGCATTTCTACGCTCGTTCGCGGGTGCGATCGATGACGTTCGCGGCGACGAGGACATCCACGCGGTCGTCGTGACGAGCGCTTCGGAGAAGTTCTTCTCGGCCGGCGCCGACGTCAGCGCGTTCGCCGCGGGCACGACCCGGTCGCGCGTGATGACCGCGCTGCTGGCACATGAGACGTTTCGCAAGATGGAGAACACCCCGATCGTGTTCATCGCGGCGATCGCGGGGCACTGCCTCGGTGGCGGCTTCGAGCTGGCGCTGGCGTGCGACCAGAGGTTTGCGGCGGAGGGCTCTTACCAGATCGGGCTCCCGGAGGTGAACCTCGGGCTGTTCCCGGGATCGGGCGGGACACAGCGGCTGCCCCGACTCGTCGGCCTGGCGAAAGGTTTCGACCTCATCGCCAACGCGACCACGATGAACCCAGCCGAGGCGAAGGAGCTCGGGCTCGTGGACCGGCTGTTTCCGGACGCGGCGGCGTGCCACGACGGCGCCCTCGCGTACGCGGCAAAGCTCGCGGCCGGGCCGAACGTTGCCATCGGGCACGCGAAACTGGCGATCACGCAAGGGTTCGGCACGCCGCTCGACGTCGGCCTGGCGCTGGAGCGAGAGGCGATCAGCCGCGTCTTCGCCTCCGAGGACGCGATGGAGGGCATCAAGGCGTTCGGGGAGAAGCGGAAGCCTCAGTTCAAAGGTCACTGACCGATGTACCTAAAGCCGTTGTACTCCATTCGCTTCCACTACACCGAAGACTGGGCGGTCGAGCTGACCGGGCCGGCCGGCAAGGAGGAGCACCACTTCTTCTTCGCCGAAGGGGTGTGCACGGGGACGCTGGCGGGCCGGTTTCGAGGCGCGAACCATCCCCGACGCCGAACCGACCTCACGTTCACGCCTGACATCCAGGGCGTGATCGAGACGGATGACGGCGCCGCGATCATCTTCGACCACCAGGGATATGGGCGCGCCTACCCGAAGGGCCGCAGGCAGATCGTCGGCGCGGCCTGGCACGTGAGCGACCATGAAAAGTACCGCTGGCTGAACGACGTGGTCTGCGTGCTCGCCGGCGAGGTGCGCTGGCCCGACAAGCCTCCGGAGCAGGTGACGCAGGTCGAGGTCGAGCTCGTCATCGACGTCAGCGAGCTTGTCTGGGAAGCGCCCGCAGACTGAGTCTCCGTGATAGGCTGCTGCCCGCAGAAATCTTCAAGGAGGTGGCGTTCGAATGGCTGAGATTGCATTGACCGATTCCCGGCCGTCGGCCGCCTCCGGAGCGCGCTTCTAGCTTCTCCTCCGCCGGGCGGACCGACACCGCCCACCCATTTTCTTGCGGAGGATTCGAGTTGACCCGATTTGCCTCCCAGCTTGCGCTGTTGGGCTGGGATCCCGATTTCGAGGAGAAGTTCGACCGTCTTCCCGCCGACGGCGGTGTGCCGGCGCGCGTGATCGCCGATTACGGCGCCGAATACCTCGTGTCCGACGGGCTGCGCGCGAGGCGCGCGGTCGCCGGAAAGCGCCTGCGCAACGACGGCCTGACCCTGCCGGCCGTCGGCGACTGGGTGTCGATTACCGCGCGCGAGCCGCTCGACGTCATTCATGGCGTCGTCGATCGCCGCACCGTCTTCTCGCGCAAGGCCGCGTCGATGGAGACGCGGGAGCAGGTGCTGGCGGCGAACGTCGACGTCGCGTTCCTGATCGCCGCAGCTACCGACGTCAACCCGCGTCGAATAGAGCGCTATCTCACCATCGCCTGGCAGAGCGGAGCCAGCCCGGTGGTCCTTCTGACCAAGGCCGATGTGACGGACTCGCCCGAAGCGCTGCTCGCGGAGCTCGAGGCGGTGTCGATGGGCACGCCCGTGATGGTCACGAGCAGCGTCACCGGAGACGGAGTCGACGACATCGCGCGGTGCCTGCTGCCGGCGCGCACGGGCGTCCTGCTCGGCCCATCCGGCGCGGGCAAATCCACTTTGATCAACCGAATCGTGGGTACCGACCTCATGCGCACGCGAGCCATCCACGGACCATCGGGCGGGGGACATCACATGACCAGTCATCGACAGCTTGTCCAGCTGCCGCGCGGCGGAATGATCATCGACACGCCGGGCCTGCGAGAGGCGCAGCTGTGGGAGGGCGAAGAGGCGCTCGGCAACATCTTCGAAGACGTCGAAATGCTGGCGCTCCAGTGCCGGTTCACGGATTGCTCACACGACACCGAGCCCGGCTGCGCGATCAAGGCTGCCCTGGCGGGCGGTGCGCTCGACGCCGACCGTTTTCGAAGCTACCGCAAGCTCCAGCGTGAGCTGCGTGCCGTCGCGGCCAAAACCGATGCGCGCATCAGGTCCGAGGAGCGCAGGAAATGGAAGCAGATCGCGATGGCGGCGAAGACGCGCACCCGGCCGTGAAATGAAAAGGGCCTGGCTCACGCGCCAGGCCCTTTTTGGGGGGGTAGAAGATCTACGTGGTGACGGGCGCGCGGTGGTGTATCCCATCCCAGAACGGGACGTGACCCTTCGAGATGCGATCCAGGACCTTGTCCGCCTGGGCCTGCGTGATGACCTTCTGGCCGACCAGGGCTTCGAGGCGGGGCTTGACGCTGGCGATGAGCCTCGTCTCGAACTGCTCTTTGGTCATGCCTTTGTCCTTCGCGAGGTCGGACACCTTCTGTCCCTTCCTCAGGTCGGCGCGAAGCGTCTTGGTCGAGATCCCGAGGACGTCGGCCTCAGACTCGAACACCGCCCTGCGGATCGCGCGACGGTCACTTCGCGGGTCGGGCACGCCATGCGAGGTCCCGGCGGACGGTGTTGGTGTCGGGCTCGGGGAGCTCGCCTGAGCGAGGCCGCCGGCCACGCCCAGGCTCAAGATGGCGGCCGCCCCGGCGGCGCCCACTGCTTTGACGGCGACTGCTGCAAACGGGTACATGTCATCTACCTCTTCTTCGTGATAGGCCCTGCCTGGGCCGAGGGTCACGATGAAGGTGCGGTGTCAAACGAGCGTTGGCCCAG
>DAIPXW010000318.1:0-3464 GCA_036783075.1 Candidatus Dormiibacterota bacterium
TTCCTCGGAGATCGGGGAGCGGGGGAGATAACCCTTACGAGTGTTAGCTCTCACGTAATTCCGCAATCCCTCTGATCGATCTTCTCGGATTCTGCCGGTGAGGAAACTGTCGATCGCTGGGCAGAGTGTGAGACGCGCGAGTGGCGTCATCCCACGATAACGTAATCTCAGCGGTGGATGGAGAGCCTGCAGGCGCTCGGCGGCTCCCAATGGAGCCCCGACGCTGGTCTGGGGATGCCGCCGAGCGCCCCCTCGAAGCTGTGGCCCCCGGCCTTTGGACACGCACCTGCCGTGACATGACGCCCAGGCGCTGGTTGTAGTAAGAACCTTCCCCGCCATCCTGCGAAGAGCGACGGGGAAGGGAGGATGGGGACGCCACGGTGACCGCCGTGCGCCCCCCGGCCGGTGCAGCTGCGCGATCCAAGCTCGCTGACCAGCGAGGCCTATGTTGCCGAAAGCGCCTGGCAGAAGGCAAGCCTCACGCACTGTCCGCGGCATCCGAGGGGCGGCTGCGGGGTCGCCCGCCATGGCACCTATGCCCGCGCGACGCCCGCGGGGATGCGGATTACCCGGTACTACTGTCCCACTGCGCACGAGACGTTCAGTCTGTTGCCGGATTGCCTCGCCAGTCGGTTCCCCGGCGATCTCGACGATCTCGAACGCGTCGTCGCGCAGGTCGAGGCGGCGCCGAGTATCGAAGCGGCCGCGGATGTCCTCCGCCCGGACAGCGTCCTGCCCTCGGCCGTGCGGTGGGTGCGGCGTCGGCTGACGTTGGTGCGCGCGACGTGCCTCGCCGTCGTGACCCTGCTTCCCGATCTGTTTCGCGGCGACGCGCATCTGGCGGCGGTCCGCGCCGCGCTGGAGACCGACCACGCACTGGTCCTGCTGCGGGCGCGTGCGGCGCCCTTGCTGGCGGCCCTGCCGCGTCCCCTCGGATTCGGCCGTCACGTGCCGGTGCGGTCCGCGCGGCCTCCGCGGCGCCAACACCGGATGGGGGCTGACCCGGAGGCCGCTCCTGGCTGAGGATCCCGCCCGCTCGCACGCCCGCGGGCGAGGAGGGACGATCGATGACGAAGACTCAGCAACTCGTGCTCCCAGGGACCGCGCTCGAGGTCGACGAAGCCGTCGCGTTGTTTCGCTACGGCCTGATCGCCGATCTCTTGCATCTGCCGCCCGGTCACCGGACCCTGCACGCGCAGCTCCGCGCGAAAGCCGATCGCGACTATGAGATCCCGGGCAGTCCCCGCCGGCGCGTCGCCGCCGAGACGATCCGGGATTGGCTCTACGCCTATCGCCGCGGGGGCTTCGACGCGCTCAAGCCGCGCCCTCGGCGCGACATCGGGCATACGCGGGCCCTGCCGCAAGCCGTCGCCGATCAGCTCTGTGCCCTCAAAGAGGCGCATCCCGCGTTCAGTATCGCGATGCTCCTCAGCACCGCGCGGCAGCAGCAGCTCGTCCCGCCCGAGATCGTCCTGGCACCGGCGACCGTCCATCGGTTGCTCAGTCGCCAGGGCCTGATGGCCCGCCAGCCGAATGAGCCCCCCACGAAGGACCGCCGGCGCTTCGCGTTTGACGCGCCGAACGAACTCTGGATGAGCGACGTGATGCACGGGCCGAGTGTGCTCGACCCCGCCGATCGCCGGCGCCACCGCTCGTATCTGATCGCGTTGCTCGATGACGCCACGCGGATCATTCCCTACGCCGCGTTTGCGCACAGCGAGACCGTCGCGGCCTTCTTACCCGTGGTCGAACGCGCGATCCTGAGCCGGGGCGTGCCGAAGCGATTGTTCGTGGACAACGGCTCGGCCTTTCGCTCACGGCACCTGGCCCTCGTGTGCGCCAAACTCGGCGTGACCCTCATCCACGCGCGCCCGTTTCAGCCCCAAGCGAAAGGCAAGATTGAACGATTTTTTCGGACCGCACGCACCCAGCTCCTGCCCACGCTCGACGCCGCGGACACGCGCGATCTCGACGCCCTCAATCGCCGGCTGCGCGTCTGGATCGAAGAGGAATATCACTACGCCCCGCACCGCGGCCTCGGCGGCGTCACGCCGATCGATCGCTGGGCCGCCACCTCGGCCCACATCCAGCTCCCCACGACGGACCTGACCGACCTCTTTCTCTTCGACGAGAAACGCAAGGTCCAACAGGACCGCACCGTCAGCCTCCACGGCGTGGCGTATGAAGTCGACGCGGCGCTCGTCGGGGAGACCGTCACGTTGCGGTACGACCCGGCCGGCCTGACCCGCGGGGTCCAGGTCGTGTACCCGGGTCGCCTCGTCACTACGGCGAAACCGGTCGATGCCTATGCCAATTGCTTCGTGCGGCGCGACCATGGCACCAAACGACTCACCGCCGACCGGCCGGCCACCGCGCCGCCGCCCGGCCTCCCCCTGCGGAAACTCGAGGAGGACTTCTGATGTACCGCAAACACTTCGCCCTCACGCGGCACCCCTTCGGGCCCGAGATCGCGCCCGAGGATCTGTTTCCCTCGGCCGCCGGTCGCGAGCTCGACGTCCGCCTCGCGCATCTGCTCGACCTGCGCGGCATCGGCCTCATCACCGGCGACAGTGGCAGTGGGAAAACCTGTGCCTGTCGCAAAGTCCTCACCCTCCTGCACACCGGGCTCTATCGGGTGATCTATGTCTCGCTCTCCACGGGCAATGTCATGGATCTTTACAAGACCATCTCCTGGGAAATGGGCTTGCCCGTCGAACGCTCCCGCGCCGCGCTCTATCGCCAGATCAAAAGCGAAGTGTCCCGCCTGTGCACCGATGCGCGGATTCGCCCGATCCTCGTGGTCGACGAGGCGCACCACCTTCGGCCCGATGTCTTGGAGGATCTGCGGCTCCTCACCAACTACCAGATGGATGCCGAGAACCGCCTCTGCCTCGTCCTCCTGGGCCACCCCGAACTCCGCCGACGCCTCACCATGGCCGTCCACGAGGCCCTCGCGCAACGCATCGTCGTCCGCCACCACATGGCCGCGCTCACCCGGGACGAGCTGACCGGCTATGTAACGCATCGCCTCCGCCTGGCCGGCGCCGAGCTCCCGCTCTTCGACCCGGCCGCCGAAGAAGCGCTGTTTCAAGCCACCTCCGGCTTGCCGCGCAAGATTAATCTCCTCGCGCATCACACGCTGATCGCCGCCGCCCTCGGCCGGGCCAAGCTCGCCACGGCCGACCACGTCCAGGCCGCCTTGCCCGAAGTCGCCTGACCGAACAGGGCCGGCCGAGCCCGGCCCTCCCCCCTTCCTCCCGATGCCTACTCGCTAGCCAGACACGGCGACCCACAACGGACCACCCACACCAGGTCGATGGTGCTGATTCGTCAGAGGAAGGACGTTAATTCGAGAACCGCAGTACCAGACAGGTTGAACAAGCGTGAGAAAACTTCAGTGAATTATCGTGAGAGACAACAAAGCGCCACATCGATAACGACCGCCGTTTTCAACATCTTTGGGT
>DAIPXW010000319.1:0-3450 GCA_036783075.1 Candidatus Dormiibacterota bacterium
CCGACCTGGCCGATCGTCGCCTGGCAGCGCACGTGGATGCGGCGCAGCTCGCCCGAAGGCATGCGGACGACCGCGTAGTCGCCTTCCTTCGCGAGCAGCTGCGCCGAGGTGCCCGCCGAGCGGACCAGTTGGCCGCCCCGGCCGAGCGTGAGCTCGATGTTGTGCACGGTCGAGCCGACCGGGATGTTCGCGAGCGGGATAGCGTTCCCGATCCGCACGGGAGCCTCCGGTCCGCTCTCGATCGGGTCGCCGACCTTAAGACCCAGCGGCGCCAGGATGTACCGCTTCTCGCCGTCCTTGTAGTGAATCAGCGCTATACGGGCGCTGCGGTTCGGGTCGTACTCGATGGTCGCAACCTTCCCCGGCACTCCGTGCTTGTCCCGCTTGAAGTCGATCTTCCGGTAGAGCTTGCGGTAGCCGCCGCCCTGGTGACGCGTCGTGATGCGGCCCTGGTTGTTTCTGCCGGCATGGGTCGGGATGGACTCCAGAAGAGTCTTCTCCGGCTCGTCGGTGGTGATCTCCTCGAAACCGGAAACCGACATGAAGCGTCGTCCCGGGCTGGTCGGCTTGAATTTTCTAAGCGGCATCAGACGCTCCCGAACAACCCTTCGATCTTTTGGCCGGCGCCCAGCGTGACGATGGCCTTCTTCCACTCGGCGGTGTGGCCGATCGACCCCAGCCGCCGCGCGCTGCGCCGCTTCTTGCCGCGCATGCTCACCGTGTTCACGTCGCGCACCTTGATCCCCTGGGCCTCGTACTGCTCTTCGAGCGCCTTTTTGATCTCGGTCTTGGACGCGCGCGGCGACACGCGGAACGTGTACCTGCCCTGCGTGTAGAGCTGGTACGTGCGCTCGGTGATGACCGGGCCGATCACGATCTCAGAGGCGGCTCGCGTCGTCATTCCCCGGTGTCCTTGGTCCGCGCGCTGAAGTTCTCTTCCAGAAGGTCGAGGCTTTCCTTCGCGAGCAGCAGGTACGTGTGAGTGAAGAGGTCGCGAATGTTCAGGTTCCTGGCGAGGATGATCTTCGCCGCGGTGAGGTTCTCGAACGAGCGACTGACCACATAGTTCGGCGCGGGCAGGACGACCAGGATCGTGTGGTCGAGCCCGATCGCCTCTATCAGGTCGGTGGCGTGCTTCGTGCGGGGCTCGTCGAAGCCGAACGTCTCGATCACACGCACCTGACCGTCGATCGCCTTCTGGCTCAGCGCCGAGCGAAGAGCGAGGCGGCGCATCTGGCGCGGCATGCGCTGCGCGTAGCTGCGCGGGTGCGGGCCGAACACGGTGGCGCCGCCCTTCATCGAAGGTTCGCGCGTCGACCCGTGGCGGGCGCGGCCCGTGCCCTTCTGGCGATACGGCTTCGCGCCGCCGCCCGACACGGTCGCGCGGGTTTTCGACGACGAGGTTCCCTGGCGGGCGTTGGCGAGCTGGCGAACGTACGCCTGGTGCATGACCGGGGCGTTTGGCTCTTCGGCAAATACGGACTTGGGGAGCTGGACCTCGCCGTTGCGCTCCCCGGCCGCACTGAAGAAAGGAGCCTGCAGCGGGTCGGTCGCGACGTCCTTCTTCTTGTGCGCGGAGGACTTCTTGGCCGTGGTCTTGCTGCTCGTGGCCGTCTTCTTGGTTGTCGTCTTGGCTGAGGACGCCGCTGGCATCAGACCTTCCTCCCGGTCGGCTTGCCGGAGGGGCCTTTGACCTTGACGCGCTTGGTCGACTGGCGAACCAAAACGAGCGCGCCCCTTGCGCCGGGAACTCCACCCTTCAGGAGCAAGAGGTTCCGCTCGGCATCGACGCGGACGATCTTGTAGGCGCGGGCGGTGGTCCGCACATTGCCCATCTGGCCGGACATGCGCACGCCCTTGAAGACGCGGGCGGCGTCGGTCGCTCCGATTGCACCAGGCTGCCGGACGTTCATGGAGCCGTGCGACTCGGGGCCGCGGCTGAACTTGTGTCTTTTGATCAGACCCTGGAAACCCTTGCCTTTCGAGGTCGACGTCACGTCCACGATCTCGCCGGCGGCGAAGATCTCCGCCTTCAGCTCCTGGCCCGTCTCCAGCCCTTCGTAGCCGCGAATCTCCACCACGTGGCGGTGCGGCTCCAGGCTCGCCTTCTTGAACATCCCGAGCTCGCCCTTCGACAGCTTGCGCTCGGGCACGACGTCGAACGCGATCCGCGCCGCGGCGTACCCGTCCTTCTCCGAGGTGCGCAGCCCGAGCACCCGGCACGGACCGGCTTCGAGCACGGTGACGGCGGTGGTCGTGCCGTCCGGGTTGAACAGCTGGGTCATGCCCAGCTTCTTGGCCAGTAGTCCTTTCACGACTTGATCTCGATGCTCACGCCGGCCGGGAGGCTGAGGCGCATGAGCGCGTCCACGACGCGCGGGTTGGGGTCGAGGATGTCGACGATGCGCTTGTGCGTGCGCATCTCGAACTGCTCGCGCGAGTCCTTGTCGATGAACGGCGAGCGGATGACGGTCACCTTGGAGATCTCGGTCGGAAGGGGGATCGGACCGGCCGTGCGCGCGTTCGTGCGGCGGGCGGTGTCCACGATCTTGTCCGCCGCCTGATCCAGGACCCTGTGGTCGTAGGCCTTGAGCCGGATCCGAATCTTCTGCGCCACCTGCCAGTCCCTTCCCCTCTTCCTTGTTACCTGGTTACTTCACGACCTCGGTCGCCACGCCGGCGCCGACGGTCTTCCCACCCTCGCGGATGGCGAAGCGAAGTCCCTGCTCGATGGCGATCGGCTCACCGAGCGTGATGTCCATGACGACGTTGTCGCCCGGCATGCACATCTCGACGCCCTCGGGGAGCTTGACCTCGCCCGTCACGTCGGTCGTGCGCATGTAGAACTGAGGCCGGTATCCGGTGAGGAACGGCGTGTGGCGGCCGCCCTCTTCCTTGGTGAGCACGTAGACCTGGGCCTTGAACTGCGTGTGCGGCTTGATCGAGCCGGGCTTGGCCAGCACCTGGCCGCGCACGACGTCCTCGCGCTTGACGCCACGCAGCAGCGCACCGACGTTGTCGCCCGCCTGGCACTCGTCCATGTCCTTGTGGAACATCTCGATGCCCGTGACGACGGTCTTGGTGCTGTTGGGGTGGATGCCGATGATCTCGATCTCCTCGTTCCTCTTGAGCTTGCCGCGCTCGACCCGACCGGTCGTCACGGTGCCCCGACCTTCGATCGTGAACACGTCCTCGATCGGCATCAGGAAAGGCTTGTCGACCGGGCGTGCAGGCTCCGGGATGTACGTGTCGACCGCGTCCATCAGCTCCATGATCTTCGGCGTCCACTCAGGGTCGCCTTCGAGCGCCTTCAGCGCCGAGATGCGGACGATCGGGATGTCGTCACCCGGGTATTCGTACTTGCTCAAGAGCTCGCGGAGGTCGAGCTCGACCAACTCGATGAACTCCTTGTCGTCGACCATGTCGCACTTGTTGAGCGCGACCACCAGG
>DAIPXW010000320.1:0-3442 GCA_036783075.1 Candidatus Dormiibacterota bacterium
GCTCGTGATGACGAGCCCGGACCGCGGAACGATCGAGGTCTACGCAGCCGCCCGGGACGTGCAGGCCGGAGACGCCCTTGTACCCGCGGCCCTCAACCTCGTGCGCGTAAGCGCGCCGGGCGCGCGTGGCGGACTGTTCGGCCGTGGCGACGCGGCGAGGCTTGACGGATCGCGCGCAACTCACGACCTCTTCGCGGGTCAGCTCATCCAGCGTGGAGACGTAAGCGGCAACACCGCCAGCGTTGACGTAAGGCTCGTCTTCATACCGATCAAAGACGTTCCGCCGTCACCTGCGGGCTCGAAGGTGGACCTGCTCGTGGTGGACGACACGCCTGGGCGGGAGTCGGTCGCTCCCTTCGCGCTTGGCATCGAGGTGCGCGCGTCCGTGGCCGGTGGATTGATCGTGGCAGTGACCTCCGAGCAGGCCCCTGCCTTCGTTTATGCGGCGAGCGCGATGCATCTGACCGCGGTCATCGCCGAGCCGGGCGCGGGCGGCGGGGGCGAGGGCGCGATCTCGAGCGCGGACCAGGCGCTGGCGGTCGCCGGCCAGCGGTGAACGCCGTGGCCCTCGCGGACATCGAAGCCCTCGTCCGCGCACGGGTCGAGTCCGCCCTTGCCGCTGAGCTGGCCCGCCGCGACCGCACGCGGCTCCGCGTCGAGGACCAGGCCTGGATCTACGACCTCGTCGGCCGGATCGTCGGAGAGGAACCGTCGCTGGGGGGCGCATCGTCGGAGGAGGTGTGGCGTCGCATCTTTGCCTCCGTAACGCCCCTCGGCCCGCTCGCGGAGCACCTGGCCGACCCGGAGGTCGAAGAGGTGCGGATCAACGGCGCCGCGGCCTGCTTCGTGTTCAGGGCCGGCGAGCGGCAGGCGATACCCCCACCGTTCGACGACGAAGACGCGCTGGTCGAGCTCGTCCACTGGTACACAGACGGGACGCCGAGCGCGCGGCTCGATCGCGCCAGCCCGACCGTGACGATGACCCTTCCGGAAGGCAGCCGGCTGCATGCCGCGTTGTCGCCACCAGCTCGTCCGATGAGCGTGACCATCCGCAAGCATCCACCGGAGAGGTTCGCCGACCTCGATGCGCTCGAAGCCACGGGCTTTCTCCCACGAGCGGTGATCGGCCTGCTCGAAGCCGCAGTCGCGGGCCGGTTGAACATGCTCATCTCCGGGGGAGCTGGGGCCGGCAAGACGACCTTCATGCGCGTGCTCGCGCGCCTGATCTCTCCCGACGAACGCGTGGTCACGATCGAGGACCAGGCCGAGCTTCACCTCTGGCGCGAGCTACCTGACTGCGTGGCTCTCGAAGGCCGGCCGGCCAACGCCGAAGGCAGAGGCGCGATCACGATCCAGATGCTCCTGCACGAGGCGTTGCGCATGTCACCGGACAGGATCATCGTCGGCGAGGTCCGCGGAGGCGAAGCGCTGGATTTACTGGACGCGATGAACACCGGCCATCCCGGCTCGATATGTACATTGCATGCGGACAGTCCACGCGAGGCCTTGCCCAGGCTTGTGCGCCTCGCCCTCCGCAATCCTCACGCTCCGCGGGCGGAGGCCGTGCTCGCCGAGGTCGTCCACACGGTCGACCTCGTCCTGCACGCGGGCATCGTCAGGCGCGGGGACGCGGCACGGCAGCGAAAGCTCTTGTCCGTGGGCTGTGTGGCCGGGCTCGACGATGGGAGGCCCGTCGTGCAGGAGCTGGTGGCTCTGCACCAGGACGGACGCTGGCACCGCGTGGGCTCACCCGGCGCGATGCCTGATCGGGTGAGGTCGAAGCTCGAGCACGTGTGCGAACCGGAAAGGCTGCTGGACCTCTTCGATGCTTGAGGCCACGGCGGCGGTCAGCGCGGGCCTCGCCGTCGCGTTGGCGATTCTCGCCCTCGATTCGCGTGCCGATGCTCGATGGGCGATCCAACCTCTGGCGGGATGGTTCAAGGTCGAAGCCGGCGTCGCGCTGGCGTCGGGTTGGCCGTGGCTTGATGCACGTGCCTACATCGCACTCCAGTGCGTGGTGGCGGTCGGGTGCGCCGCCGGCGCAAGCTCGATGACCGGCCTCGCGGTCCTGGCGGTTCCCGGGGCGGTCGGCGGCGCGTGGCTCGTTCGCGCCAAGGTCACGGCCCGGGGTCGGGCGCGGCAGGTCGTGCGGCAGGACGCGGTCCTCGAAGCGACGCGCATGCTGCGGCAGCTGCTGGAGACAGGCGCCACGAGCGTGAACCAGGCGATCGCCGTCCTCGCGGAGCGTGGGCCGGTCGCGCTGCGCACGGAGTTCCGCCTCATCGCCGCAAGGTCGGTCGGCCGGAGGCAGGCGTGGAAGGAGGCGCGTGAACGGGTCGCGGAACCGCTGTTCGACATGCTCGCGGCAGCCGTCCTCATCCAGCGTCCGGGCGGCGGCGAGCTGGTGCCGCTGTTCGCCGACCTTGAGTCTTCCGTGAGCGCGGCCCAGGAGGTGGAACGGGAGGCGCGCGCTCTGCAGGCCCAGGCTCGCTCGGCCTCGACCATCATCGTCGCGCTGCCCATCGCCTTCCTGGTCATCCTCTCCTCGCTTCGGTCGCCGTACCTCGATGCATTTCACAAGCCGGAGGGGGAGGTGTTCCTCCTGGCGATGTTGGCCGTAATGGCGGCCGGCTACACGTGGATGCGCCGGCTCCTCCAGCTTCCCGGGCTCCAGCGGGTACGCCTCAGCGATGCCTGAGGCAATCATCGCCATCGGGTCTGTTGGTGCCGGCGCCCTGTGCGGAGGGGCGGTCCTGTACGCGGGGAGTGGGGGACGTGACCTCGATCTTTCGGGATTGATGCCTCGGGTGGTCGGCGCTTTCGACATCGCGCCACGCATCCTGGCGGCCCGGCACCTGCTGTCGCGCGCCATCGAGCGCGCCGGGTGGCACGACAGCCCGGAGCGCGTGGCCGTGCTCGCCACGGCCGTCGCGGCTTCCCTCGCTGTCGTCGCGTCGGCGCTCTCGCCTTTGCTCGCGGCTCCCGCCTTCATCGCCGGCTGCATCGCGTGCGCGCTGGTGCTGAACTCCGCCATCGCGAAAAGACGCAGGCGCCTTTTGGGCGAGCTCGTGCCCCTGCTGGAGCTCTTCACCCTTGAGCTCAGCGGCGGAGGGAGCGCCCTGGGAGCGCTCGGGTCGGTGAGCGTCCAGGTCGAGAGTGAGCTTGCGCGTGATTTGCGCCGGATGCTGATCGCCTCGCAGGTGGCCGGGTCGGCGTCCTTCGAGGCCCGCCTGCTTGACTACTCCGACCGGCTCGACATACCGGCCCTCGGCACCCTTGCGACCATCCTCGCCGCCAGCCGCGATTACGGCGTCGGAGGAACCGGCGCGGCCACATTTGCCGGATCCAGAATCGTTACACCAGAATACCGCACGAAGTCGGCGATGTTGAAGGTTAGAAGGTGAGTGACCCCATGAACCACCATCGCCGCAACAAGCCGTGC
>DAIPXW010000321.1:0-3441 GCA_036783075.1 Candidatus Dormiibacterota bacterium
GTGGGGCGAGCCGCATCACAAAATCTGCTTCGCCATGAACGTTCTCTCCGGCGGTCGCACGACGCTCGTACGGTGCGTCGTACTCGTCACCGGACGCGCGCTGCATGCGCAGCCACGGATTCGGCTCGGGGTCAGGGTCCACAGTCACCGGCAAGCGTAGCGAGCGGCGACCGTCAGCCTGGCCTAGCCCCACACGGACTTGCTGACCCTGCCGACGAGCTCCAACTTCCGTTTCTGGTCGTCGCGAGAGATGCGGTTGCCGGCCATCGTCGAGGCGAACCCGCACTGCGGGCTCAGGGCAAGCCGCTCCAGGGGGACGAAGCGCGACGCCTCTTCGATGCGACGCTTGAGCTCGTCGTCCGGCTCGAGCTGAGGCTTCTTCGTCGTCACCAGGCCCAGCACGACGAAGCGGTCTTCCGGAACGTGCTTCAGCGGTTCGAACCCACCTGAGCGCTGGTCGTCGTATTCGAGCAGGAAGCGGTCGAAGCGCGTCCTCTGGAAGATGCGGGCGATCGGCCCGTAGTCGCCCTCGGCATAGAACTTGCTCTGGTTGTTGCCGCGGCAGATGTGGAGGCCAAACGTGATCTCGGGATGGCCGGAGATGATCGCGTTATCCATGTCAATGGTCGTGTCGATGAGCTTCTCCGGATCGCTCCCACGCTGGCGATAGCCCTCGCGCAGCGAGGAATCGAGCAACGCCCCGTACTGCGGGCCGTCGATCTGAACGTACGTGCAGCCAAGGCGGACGAGCTCGTCGACCTCCTTCCTGCTGGCGTCGACGATGTCGGCCAGGTACGCATCGCGAGTCGGGTATGCGCCCTTTGACTTCTCGGGGTCGTAGTAGGCGGCCGCCTGCTGCGCGCTGAGCATGGTGACCTTGGCCGCCTTCCCGGTGCGCGCTCGTACGTAGGTGAACTCTTCGGCACACATGTTGCGCAAAGGCGTGAGCTTTTCGACCACGACTGGCCGCTGCAGGACGAGCTGCTCGCCGCTCTCGTCGCGGAACGGGATCGCCCAGCCGCCGAGCTTGTCGAAACCGGCGTATGAATCGACCAGGTGGCCGTAGAAGGCGAAGCGGCGCTGCTCGCCGTCGGTGATCACGTCGATGCCGGCCTGAGTTTGGAGCTCGATCGCCTCGTCGACGGCGTGATCTTCGAGGTGCTTGAAATCGGACGGCTCCATTTCGCCGGCTTCGAGGCGGCCACGGGCCGCAACGAGGTCGTCGGGGCGCAGCAGGCTGCCTACGACCTCCGCATGCACTTTCGCGTGCCGCTTGCCTACCGAAGCCTCAAGGGTTTCCCGATGCACCTCTCCACCTCCGCCTCGCCGCGAATGGTTGAAGGTCGGGCGAGGGAAAAAGTCCGCTGTTGATGGTAGGCCTTTGTGGTTCACGCGCTCGTCGTTGGTTTGATGACACTGACCACGTCACGCCGCGCCTTCGCACCCAAGTAGCTCAAGATTTGAGCGGGTTGGACGCCATGACGAATTGGCGGAGGCCAGTCCTCGGAGCCGCTCCTCGTCACCGACCAGGGGGAAGAACACCGTGTCAAAGCAATCACACGAAACAGGGTTACTGCTTCCGTCCCGGGAGGCGCTGCTGTGGGCAGACGGGGACCTGGCTTTCATCATCGAAGCGGCGCGGCGGGCCGAACAGGCCGGCTATGACTCGGCGTGGGCCGGCGACTCCCTGCTGGCGCGTCCTCGCGGCGAACCCCTGACCCTGCTGGCGGCTGTTGCCGGCGCGACGACAAAGGTCAAGCTCGGCACCGCAGTGCTGCTGCCGCTGCTGCGCAATCCACTGTCACTGGCACACGCCCTGTCCACCCTGGACCGCATCTCCGAAGGCCGCCTCATCGTAGGAGTCGGTCCTGGCGCCGAGCTCCCGGGCACGCATGCAGAGCTCGCTGCGCTGGGCGTGCCGAGCGACCACCGGGTGGGTGCGATGCTGAGCGCGGTCGAACGCATGCGGCGGCTCTGGCGCAACGAGGAGACAGGCCTCGAGCTCCAGCCCCGACCGTTTCGTCCGGGTGGCCCTCCGATGTGGCTCGGCGGCAGTGGTCCCCGCATGCTGCGGCTGGCCGGCGAGATCTTCGATGGCTGGCTCCCGTTCAGCCCGACGCCGGCCGACTACGCGTCGGGCTTTCGCGCCGTGCGCGAGGCGGCGGAGCGGACTCGCCGCGACCCCGACAGCGTCGCGACCGGCGCCTACCTCACGGTGGCCGTAGCCGACACGCCCCAAGAGGCCGCCGGCGAGCTCGATACGTACATGCGGGCCTATTACGGCGCGCCGGCAGAGGTGATGGCGAAGGCGCAGGCATGCCATGCCGGGACCCTGGAATCGGCCTCAGAGTGGTTCGCCGCCTACCGGTCCGCAGGCGCGCGCCACCTGGTGGTGCGACTGGCTCGCCCCGGCCTCCGCGACTACCACGAAACAGCCCGCCAGATCCTAGGTGTAGCCAAGATCGGGTGACGCTCGCGGCTGCAATGTGGATCCTAGCCGGCGTGGCGCGTAGTCGAAAAGCAGCGGTCACAAAAGAACCTCTCCTATTGAGTGCGGCTCGCGATCTTAGCCCGGTTCAGCACCTCGTCGGCGGTCTGTTCGTCGCCGAACCAGCGGAAGAACACCGCCAATCCGCAGATCGCCATCGTCAGCTTGCCGACCACCATGAGCACAGCCCCGGCCACGGTCTGGTCGATGAGCGGGGTCATCGACGGCAGCAGCCGGGGCACGTGGGTGTAGTACTCATAGAACGTAACGCGCGAGAAGAGGAGCGCGAGCGAGACGCCATCCTGAGGGATGGTGGCGACCAGGAGATAGAGCAGCTTGGCCCCGGGTGAGAGTTGCCAGCGCGCCTGAGCCGAGGTCACCTGCAACACGGGCCAGTAGAGAACGATCCCACCGGCGACGAACATCACGTGCTCGAGGATGTGCAGCCCGTCCGAATGCAAGGTGGCGTCGTAGAAGGCGGGCACATGCCACGCCAACATGATCGCCCCCGCCACGAGCTGGGCTGGCACCGGCTCCGTAACCGCGCGCACACCAGGCACCGAGGCCAGACGCGAAACCATGCCCGGCGACAGCCCCAGCAGCATCAGCGGCGGGGCGACGAAGCCGAGGAGCACGTGCTGGAACATGTGCACCGAGTCGAGGTAGTAGTCGCTGATCGTGTCGATGGGGGTCTCCAGCGCCAACCAGAGGATCAACAGGCCCAGACCGAAGTAAAAGGTGTGCTTGCGCTCGGAGTCTTCGCTCTCTCGCGCGAGCCAGGCGTGGCCAAAGAACAGGGCCACGAGTCCGGCGTAAACCGAGGGATCGAGCGGCCAGCTCAACGGGGCACCTCACCTTGCCGCGCTTCCGTCCATGCGCCTATCGGCGGGAGGGGGGGGCTGGACATCACCCGCCAATGGTCACGGGCTGAGCCAGAATCCACAGGCTCGTCA
>DAIPXW010000322.1:0-3435 GCA_036783075.1 Candidatus Dormiibacterota bacterium
GGTGAAGAGCTGGCGTGGGATACCGAGGCCGATCAGGCACCCCTGGGTGTCGCACTTCGGGGTGATCTGGTAGGTGAACGGCCGGCCGTCGGCGTGGACGCCGGTCAGGGTCACCGGCTGGCCGGGGGCGGCCTTCTCCTCCTGGCCGATCAAGCCCGGGCTAGCGAAGGGCTTTCCGTTCACCGAGCGGATGCTGTCGCCTGTCTGGATTCCGGCGGCGGCCGCCGGCGAGTTGGGAGAAACGCTGAACACTTTGCCCGGGTCGCTGTTGAGCTGCGTCAGGCCAAACCCTGTGATCAGCAGCATGGCGACCAGGAAGTTCGCGGCCGGACCGCCCAGCAGGATGATGATCCTCTGCAACGCGGACTTGGAGTGGAAGCCGTTCGGCTCGTCGAGGTCTCCGGCCTCCATGCCGCCCATCCGGACGTAACCGATGATGGGCAGCAGCCGGACCGCGTACAGTGTGCCGCCTTTGGTGGTCGACCACAGCTTCATGCCCGCCCCGACCGAGTACTCGATCACGCGGACCCTGAACAGCTTGGCGAACAGGAAGTGGCCACCCTCGTGGGGGGCCATCAGGAGCAGGAACATCCCCGCGATGCCGACGACGTACAGAAGCCAGGTGAGCAGCTGGGTCATCTCGCCTTCAGCCTACCGGACTTCTCTCGGACATACTCCCGAGCCCAACGGTCGGCTTCGAGGATGTCTTGCAGCCCCTCGCCGCCGCCTGGAAACGCTTCGACGGCCCGTTCCACCGCCTGCACGATGCCGCTGAACGGGATCTCGCGGGCCAGGAATGCGGTCACGGCCTCCTCGTTCGCGGCGTTCAGCACGGCCGGCCTGCCCTGGCCCGCCGCCGCCGCCCGGCGCGCCAGCCCCACGCTCGGAAAGCGCTTCTCATCGACCGCATGGAACTCGAGACCGCTCAGCTCTTCAAGGGACGTGGCCGGCACGGCGTCCGGGAGTCGCTCCGGGTAGCACAGGGCGACAGAGATCGGCAGCCGCATGTCCGGCCGCCCCATCTGCGCCTTGAGCGAGCCGTCGACGAACTCCACCATGGAGTGGACGACGCTCTGTGGATGGATGCAAACCACGATCTGGTCAAGGGCCACGCCGAACAGGTGGTGCGCCTCGATCACCTCGAGGCCTTTGTTCATCAGGGTGGCCGAGTCCACGGTCACCTTCGGGCCCATCACCCATCTCGGGTGCTTGAGCGCCTGCTCGACCGTCACCGTCTCGAGGTCCAGCTCAGGCTGGGCCCAGAAGGGCCCTCCGCTCGCGGTGATGACCAGCCTGCGGACAGACTCGCGCCGCTCCCCCCACAGGCACTGCCAGATCGCGCTGTGCTCTGAGTCGACAGGCCGGATGCCGCGGTCTCCCGCCGCCTGCATCACAAGGGCCCCGGCCATGACCAGGACCTCCTTGGTCGCGAGGGCCACGTCCTTGCCCGCCTCGAGCGCGGCCAGGGTCGGGGCCAGGGCGCGCGCTCCTGGGATCGCCACGACTACGATGTCGCACCGCGGGTCGGTGATCATGGCCTCGACGCGACCATCGAAGTCCGCCTCACCCGCCTGCCCTCGTGCGACATGCTGCGCGTCGCGACCTGTCGATCGGCGGCCCTCCGTCAACCCGAACAGGCGCAGGCGCTGCGGGTTGCGGTCGATGACGTCCAGCGTCTGCCGGCCGATGGAGCCTGTCGCCCCGAGCACGACGACGTTGATCGGCCGCCCAGGGGTCCCCGGCAAGCTCAACACCCGGCCTCTGAGCCTGAAGGGAACCTCATTTGATGAGGTGGAACATCGTCACGTAGAAGAACACGAGGATCGGGGGGAACAGGATCGAGTCCAGGCGATCGAGCACGCCTCCGTGTCCGGGGATGAGATGCGAGGAGTCCTTCACCTCGGCGATGCGCTTCATCTGCGACTCCACGAGATCGCCCACCTCGGCGCTCAGGCCGACCAGGAGGCCGAGTACGATGCCGTGGATCGGGGACTGGCCGAGGACGGCGCTGACGCCGATCAACATGACCACGACCGCCCCGACCACCCCGGCGATCGCGCCTTCCACCGTCTTGTGTGGGCTGATCGTGTGAAAGAAGGGATGGCGGCCGATCCGGCTGCCGACGAGGAGCGCGGCCGCGTCGCTGACCACCACGGCGAAGATGGTGAAGAGGGCCCAGATCAGGCCGTCCGGCTTCGACGTGTCGAGGAGCAGGTAGTAGTTGAACGGCATGCCTATGTAGAGCGCCCCGGCCATGCCCATCGCCCATCGCCCCAGGCCCTGCCGGCTTCCAGGCACGACCAGAAACGCGGCGAGGCCGCCCACCAGGGTCAGCGAGAGGACGATGTTTACGTCGACCTCCTTCAGCAGCGTGCCGCTGTAGGCGAAGAACCCGCCGAGCGGGAAGAGCAGCCAGCTGGGAGCGCGGGAACCCATCCCGTCGGAAAGCCCGCGGAACTCCCACAGCGCGAGTGTTCCGAGCAGCAGGACCAGGACGTAAGCGCCATATGTTCCGGCCAGGGCGAGGCCGATGACGATCGCCAGGATCACGAACGCGCTGAGGATGCGGACCATCAGCGGGCTCGGCTTCCAGCCACGCCTGATCGTCGGTGACTGCGTCGTCACCGCGCCAACACCTGCGCTTCCCGTTCATCTTCGGGACGGCCGCCGAACCGCCGCACGCGAGAGGCGTAGTCCGCGAGCGCGGCTTTCAGGTCGTCGACGTCGAAATCCGGCCACAGCGTCTCGGTGACGAGCATCTCCGAATAGGCGGACTGCCAGAGGAGGAAGTTGCTAACGCGCCGCTCACCGGCGGTGCGGATGATGAGGTCGGGATCGGGGAGCTCGGGATTGTATAGGCGCGACGCGATGGTCGCCTCGTCGACTTCCTTCTCCGCGACACCGTCCGCGACGAGCTTTCTCACCGCGTCGACGATCTCCGCCCGACCGCCGTAGTTGAGGCAGACGTTCAGCACGCCGTTCGTGTTGGCGGACGTGCGCGCCGCGGCCTGCTCGATCCGCTCGCGCATTCGCGGGGAGAGCTCATCTCGACGGCCGCTCACGACGATGCGCACTCCACGCCGGTGCATCTCGTCGATCTCGCGCTGCATCGTCTCGTGGAACAGCCGCATCAGGGCCCGCACCTCGGCACGCGGGCGCGTCCAGTTCTCGGTCGAGAACGCGTACACGGACAGCACCTTGACCCCAAGCTGCTCGCAGCCTTCCAGCACCCGTTTGATCGAGCGCACACCGGCGCGGTGGCCGAAGCTGACAGGCCTGTTCTGGCGGCGGGCCCACCGGCCGTTGCCGTCCATGATGATTCCGATGTGACGGGGCACCTGAGAGTCCAAGTTGCCCCGAAAGCGTACCGACTAGCCCCAAAAGCGGCTCTGGTCTAGCGTTGCCAGCGCGGCAGGGGCGGCCGGGTTCACCCCG
>DAIPXW010000323.1:0-3432 GCA_036783075.1 Candidatus Dormiibacterota bacterium
AATCCGGCGGCACGGCCCGAGAGTGGGGGGAAGTCAGGACGCTGTGACAGGACGCGAAGCGGTGCTGCCCGCGAGCACGCGATGCACCACCGTGACGAGCCAGAGCAGCGCGACCGCCGCCATCGTCACCACGAGATAAGGAAGCGTGTTCGCGAAGAGGCCGACGACCGCCGCTCCCAGCGCGATCACGCCGAGAAGGCCGCCGATGACCATGAAGGGGTTCGTGAACGACACCTTGTCCGTCGCCCAGCCGCTGACGGAGCAGGCGACCGCCCCGGTAATACCGAGCGCGATGATGCCCATCCTGACCCCGTTCATCAGGGGCCACTCCCAGCTCTGCGTGACCGACAAAGCCAGCAGCAGGCCCACCGCCACGAAGACGGTTGCGTAGAAGTCTTTACGAGTAAGACCCATGTTTCTCACCTCCGGGCCCAGTCTCGCGACCACCACGCCACACGCCAATGGCCGAAAGACTCCCCGGCGGTGGGACCTCCGTCCGCACCGCACGCCTTGCCAGGCCGCTGGCGCGAGCAAGGTATGTTGTCGGTGCATTCCGCGCTACAAAAGGAGACTCCATGAACCTGCTTCCCGGTGTTCGCTCGGAGACTGTTCAGACGGATCGCCTGCGCATGCGCTACCTGGAGTCCGGCCCAGCGGATGGAATCCCGGTCGTCATGATCCACGGGAACCTCGCCACGAGCCGGTTCTACGAGCACCTCATGCCCGCGGCGCCGAAGCAGTACCGGCTGATCGCGCCCGACATGCGAGGGTTCGGTGACACGGAACGCCTCCCGATCGATGCGACCCGCGGGTTACGCGATTGGGCCGACGACACCTACTCGCTGGTCCGCAAGCTGGGCATCACGCATCCCGTGCACCTCGTCGGGTGGTCGACGGGTGGCGCCGCCATCGCCGCCTACGCCGCGGATCGAGCCGTCGAATCGCTCACCTTCGTGGACCCGGTGTCGCCGTACGGCTTCGGCGGCGTGAAGCTGGACGGAACGCCGTGCTTCCCCGATTACGCCGGCTCCGGTGGCGGCACCGGCAGCCCCGACTTCACCAAGCAGATCGCGGCCCATGACACCGGTTCCGAATCGCCTTTTTCGCCGCGGAACGTGATGAACACGTCGTACTGGGCCGCCACGCACCGAGAGCCGGCGGATCGCGAAGACATGCTGGTCGGCGAGATCCTGAAGTCGGTCACGGGCGATGAAGGTTACCCGGGGGATGCCACCGCCTCAACGAACTGGCCCGGCATAGCGCCCGGCACCCGAGGCATTCTCAACGCTCTGTCCGGGAAATACTGCAACTGGGCCGGGATCGTCGACATCGACCCCAAGCCGCCCATCCTTTGGACGCACGGCACGGCCGACATCGTGGTCGCCGACGGCTCTGCCTGGGAGATGGGGACTCTCGGCAAGATGGGCGTTGTGCCGGGCTGGCCCGGAGAGGAGATCTTTCCGCCGCAGCCGATGGTCGCCCAGATCCGCAAGGTGCTGGAGGGTTACCGCGATGCGGGCGGCCGCGTGCAGATGGAGATGTTCGAGGGCTCCGGCCACGGTCCGATCTTCGACGCCGCGGAGCGATGGAGCAAGGTGTTCTTCGCGTTCCTCGCCTCAGCAAACGGCGGTTGACCGTGCGCCGGCTGGCGGTCTGGGGCCTGGCGGTCCTGTGCGTCGTGCCGGCCGCGTGCAGCCAGATGTCGGCGGTCGCCAAGCCTGCGATCGGGGACAGCTGCCTCGTCGGCTCATGGGTGCTTGAGCACGAGGAGAATCGATCGGGCTACCTGTACAGCGGCACACCGGTACCGGTCGCAGGTCTCGCGGGAGCCAAGCTGAAGTTCGGCGCCGACGGCGTGGAGACGGAGGTGTTCGACGGAAGCACGCCGCTGGTCGGCACGACGGCGGACGGCCGCGTCCTCTCG
Organism: Candidatus Dormiibacterota bacterium; assembly: GCA_036783075.1. Lineage (GTDB taxonomy): Bacteria > Chloroflexota > Dormibacteria > Dormibacterales > Dormibacteraceae > Palsa-870. The sequence goes on from DAIPXW010000323.1 coordinate 1,925, forward strand.
ATCACGATCGGGGGATCGGTGACCTACCACCTTCATGCCGATGGTCACAAGTACACCGAAACCGGCACCGAGACCAATCTGCCGACGATGGCGACCATCGGAGGCGTGGTGATCTCGGACTACCAGAGCCACAACTCGCCTGGGACCGGAACGTATCAGTGCTCCAGTCACTCATTGGCGACGACTGGGGGCACCGGGGTGCAGACGGATACCTGGTCGCGCTCTTAGAACTTCTCCAGCAGCCAGGCGTGCACTTCCTCAACACGGTTCTGCAGCAAGGTCGTGTGACCGTCCTCGCTGGTGAGATGTGCTTCCACGCCCGGTATGTGGCTCGCCAGCCACTCACCGTGCTGAAACGGCACGAACAGGTCCTGGCGCCCATGCCACAGCTGCACCGGCAAACGGATCTCGTCGGGCGAAAAGCCCCACGGGCGCAGCTGGCTCGTGCCGTCGTCCCACCATCCCTCCCCGCTTGGGGCGAGGCCGTCTCGTGAGCAGGTGAACAGGTACTCCGCAAGGTCAGATGCGAAAGCGGCCGCATCCACGGCCGAGAGCAGCGTCGGAAAGGCGTCGACCATCTGGCCGGCGGTCATCCCGAGGACGCGCTCACGATCCTGGACGAGCTTGTGGCGGGCGGCGGGCTCATCTTCCAGGGTGAGCTTCATGTCGTCGACGTTCTCCTGGCCCATTCCGTAGAAGTAGTCGAGTCCGGGCGCCCCGTACGGAGCGGGTGACGCGAGAGAACCCACACCCACCGCCAGGTCCGGGAGCAGCGCCGCGCACGCAAGCGCATGGGGCCCGCCACCCGAGATACCCCAGATCCCCAGCCGATCGATCTCGAGCGCCTCGGCTATAGCGCGGACGTCGGATGCGCAGTCGGCGACCGACCTTCCCGGCTGGGGGGTGGAACCGCCATAGCCCGGCCGGTCGTACCCGATCAGGCGAATGCCGCGTTCGTACGCGTCCGCGGCATGCCTCTGGTACAGGTGGCCGGCGCCCGGGGTGCCGTGATGCATCAGCACAGGTTTGCCTTTAGGGTCGCCCGCCTCCTCGACCCTCAGCACTCTTCCGTCCGGGGTCGGGACGAGAGTTTCCGCGAAGGTCATGCCATCAGCTCGATGAAGTCGCCCGATCGGATCGTCCCACCTTTGACGATGCCGGCCCTGAGGCCGGTGTGAAGCAGGCCTTTGAGCACGGCCTGGGTCCCAACCAGGCCGGCAAGGTGATTGCAGGGCTCACAACGCTCCTCGCCTACGCACTCGATCTCTCCGACTCGAAAGCGACGCCCGACGAAATCGGCGAGGTCGATCCCGCGGACGACGACCTGGCGCCTCGATCCGCCGGGCGACAGGTCAACCCTATGTTCCGTACTGAACCTGTCTAGCGCCTCTCTTTCGATGAGCGTGATGTCGCCGGCGTCCGGGTCGTCGAAGTGGCGGTCCCCCTCGAGACCGCGGCCGGGGATCCCCGCCGCCTCCGGCACCTCGCGTGGCGGGCCGCCGTGCGCG
>DAIPXW010000324.1:0-3431 GCA_036783075.1 Candidatus Dormiibacterota bacterium
ACGTCACGCTGAAACTGAACGCCCGCCTGGAGAGCTGAGCCAGCGCCTACGGCTCAGCGCGGTCCGGTCAGGCCCGGGAAGTCGACCGCGCCTTGCAGGCGAAGCTCGCGAAGCTGGGTGCCGAGCCACTTACGAGGGTCCTTGATTGGCTTGTTGCCGTCGAGCGAGTCCCAGCAGCGGCCGTTCACGTCCCTGGTCACCAGGAGCAGGCAGCGCGGCTGCGTGGCCCGCTGCCACGCCTTCATCGCCGGCTGAAGCTGGAAGCGGCGCGGCGGCGCCTTCTCGGCCAGCGTGAGCTCGCCTGCGTAGAGGTCGTCCCCGGCCTGCACGATGACGCCGCCGGCGACCAGCGTGCCGCCGAGGTTCTCGATGTCGACCTCGATCGCCTGGTTTGGCGGCGGGGCGCCGGCGAAGGTGAGGTGTGGGACCGGCTTCGTGGTCGCTTCCCAGCGGACGTCGGCGAGCCTGGCCGCCCTTCGCGACGCCATGTCGGCGCGCGAGGCGAACACCGCCGCCCAAAGCGCCAGCAGCGCCGTGACCACCGCCAACACCACAACGATCTGACCTGAGCTCATGGTTCATCCCTCTTGACGCCGCCGGGCAGTGGATCTGGCGCGAGATGGTAGCTCCGCGCGTCGTAGGTGCGGAATGCGGGGAGGAGCATGGCGCACGCAAGACAGCCCGCCACGCAAAGAACCCCGCCGGAGACGATCGACACCCTTAGGCTGAACAGCGAAGCGACCACCCCGGATTCGAAGTTGCCAAGCGTCGGACCGATCGAGTAGCTGAGGAGCTCGATCGAGGCGAGCCTGCCGCGCAGGGAGTCGGGGATGGTCTGGTTCCAGATCACCTGCCGGAATACCCCGCTCATCGCGTCCGCGCCACCCGCGATGGCAAGGAAGATCAGCGCTGCCACCAGCCCTGGCACCATCCCGAAGCCGACGATCGCGAGACCCCAGATGGTGGCGGCAACGATCACGCCCATGCCGTGCCGGTGCACGCGGGACGTCCATCCGCTCGTCGCCGAGAAGAAGAAGGCCCCGACAGCCGGCGCCGCATACAGGAGGCCCAGCGCGCGCGGCCCGCCCAGGCCCTGGGCGATGGCCGGGAAGAGCGCCATCGGCATGCCGAAGAACATGGCGACGATGTCGACCACGTATGTGCCGATCAGCTCAGGCCGGCTGCGTGCGTAGCGCAGGCCCTCGACGACGCGACGCAAGCTGGGCCGTTCCGCGTCGACCGGGGGCGGGACGGCGCGCATCGCGTACAGGCAGACGAGCCCGACCACGAAAGTCGCCACGTCGACGAGATAGGTGACCGGAAGGCCCGCGACGGCTACGAGCACACCCCCGAGGGCGGGCCCGGCGATCATGCCCAGCGTGCCGCGAATGTTCCCGATGGCCGCGGCTGCTGGCAGCTCGGCGCGATCGACCAGCCGCGGCAGCAAAGCGTCGAGCGACGGACGCTGAAGCGCGTCGAGGGCGCCCCAGAGGGCGGCCGTGGCGAAGATGAGCCAGACGAGGGGGTGCGCCCGCAGCGCGTTGCCCGCCAGGACGAGGCTGCAGGCCATGAGCGCCACCTCGCTCAGCAGCACCATCGTGCGGCGATCGCGCGCGTCCGCAAGAGCTCCGCCGAGCATGGCGAACACGAACAGCGCCGCCAGCTCCACCAGGCCGAGCGACCCGACCAGGACCACGCTGTGTGTGAGCTGGTAGACCTGGTAGGGGACCGCGACCGAGCTGATCATGCTGCCGAAGAACGACACGAGCCGGCCGATGAACAGCAGACGGAAGTCGCGGTGACGCCGCAGCGGAGTCATGTCGATCGTCGCCAGATGAAGCCAACCGCGCCGGGGTGCCTCGCTCGGGGTGGTCACAGGAAGCGCTCAAGGTAGCGCGTATCCTGGAGGCGTGAGTGAGAAAGCAACGTTTGCCGGAGGTTGCTTTTGGGGCGTCGAGCACCTCTTCAACGAGACGCCAGGCGTGGTCGATGCGGTGTCGGGTTACGAGGGCGGCAATCGAGACAACCCCACCTACGAGCAGGTCTGCTCGGGCCGGACCGGCCACGCTGAAGCGGTCGAGGTCACGTTCGACCCGGCCAGGGTCTCGTATGAGGAGCTGCTGAACCGGTTCTGGAACATGCACGACCCGACGACGCTCAACAGCCAGGGCCCAGACCACGGGCATCAGTACCGCTCGGTGATCTTCTTCCACAACCCGGAGCAGGAGAAAGCCGCTCGCCAGTCGAAAGAGCAGGCACAGCGATTCTTCGACAAGCCGATCGTGACCGAGATCGTTCCCGCCTCACACTTCTGGCGCGCCGAGGACTACCACCAGCGCTACTTCGAGAAGCACGCCGGTCACTATTCCTGTCACTTCATCCGCGGCTGGGTGCCCGAGCCTGCCGCCCGAGACGAGGCCGCACGCTGAGCACCAACTGAAAATCCGGCGCCAGACCCTATCCTTACGGCCCAGCGAATTCACGGGTCGACTCAGGAGGTAGCCGGTGCGGTGTGACCATTGCGCGCATGACGTCCCCGATGGCGTCTTCTGCACGCGGTGCGGAGCGCACCAGGGAACGACCGAGGAGTTCGGCGACGCCAAGACTCGCGAGCACCGCTACGCCGCCCACCCGGGGGAGCACGTGGCCCAGCCGTCCGTGTTCACGACCCTGTTTCCGCACCTCGGCCACCACAAGATCCACGAATTCCGCTGGGCTTTTATCGCCGGGCTCACCGGCATCCTGGTCCTCTACCTCGCCGGCCTGATCACGGCGGCCATCCTCGTTTCGGCTTTCCTCGTTCCGGTCCTTTACCTGATCTACCTCTACGAGGCGCAGGTCTACCGGGACGAACCCGCGCTCGTGCTCGGCTTCACGATCGGCGGCGGGATCGTCGCCGGCATCGTGGTGACGGTCCTCGAGCGGATCGTCTACAACCCGTTGCAGTACAACCCGAACCCCATCGCCAACGCCGGGGTGAGCCTCGGGGCGCTGCTCGGCATCGGCCTTCTGCTGCCAATCGTGCAGGAGGCGATCAAGCCGCTGCCGGCGTGGTTCCTTCCCAACCGCGCCGATTTCCCCGAGACGGTCGACGGGCTGGTGTTCGGAGTCGCGGCGGGACTGGGCTTCAGCCTGGCGGAGTCCCTGGTCGGTTTCTCAAACGTGCTCACGACGCTGCCCGCGCATGTGGCGCCGGGCAACTGGATCTACGACCTCGCCACGCTCGCCGTCTTTCAACCGCTGCTCCAGGGGAGCGCCACAGGCATGGTCGTCGCCGCAATCTGGCGGTACCGGCGCGGCCGCCTGGCGGGGCGTGAGATCGGCGGGGTCGCGATGGCGGTCATCGCGCACGTCGCGTTCTCGCTCGGCACGTTGCTCATGACCGAGACCTCGGTCAACGCGCTGTTCATCCTCGTCTGGCAGGCCGCGAT
>DAIPXW010000325.1:0-3428 GCA_036783075.1 Candidatus Dormiibacterota bacterium
CATGGAGGAGATCCTGGAACAGGGCGCCGGCACAGAGTGGGAGCGTGGGGAGACCACCGAGCGAAAGCTCGACCCACTGTTCGCCCGCTCCGCGCGGGCTGTCGCGGCCGAGGGTTCCGCCTCGGTCTCGCTCGTGCAGCGAAAGTTCAACGTCGGCTACTCGAGGGCGGGCCGGATCGTCGACCAGCTTGCGGAGCACCACGTCGTCGGTGCTTACCAGGGTTCCAAGTCCCGCGAGGTCTTGATGAATCTTCCCGACGTCGACGATTTGCTTGAGAGGTTAGGCATCGAATGACAGCCGGGGCTGTGCTCGCTGCCAAACGCGGCGAACGTGGCCTCACCATCCGGAACGCCGCCGCCGCGACGCGAATCCGCCCCGAGTACCTTGCCGCGCTCGAAGCCGACGACCTCCAACTCCTCCCGGGCCCGGTTTACGTGAAGGGTTACTTGCGCACCTATGCGCAATATCTCGGGGTCGACCCCGAGCCGCTCGTAGAGATGCTGCCCGCCGCCGCGGAGGATCCTCGGCGCCGGCTGCGCATCGGGCCACAGCGACCGCCCAAAAGGCTCGTGGTAACCGCCCCCGCCGTGATCGCGTCAGCGATCGTCCTGCTGGTGGGCGCGTTCGCCGGGTACGCGTGGCGCCAGGTCCAGGCGGACCAGCGCGCACCGGCCGGGCCGCCCGCCGCGCAGCTGGCAGCGGCGAGCCCTCCCGGCACGCCGCTGCCGTCGCCGACACCGCAGCCACGTCCTATCGTGGTCGGCGTGCGGGTCACCGACCTGGTGTGGGTGAATGTGATCGTCGACGGCAAGCCTCAGTACACCGACGCAGGAAAGATGCTGGCCTCCGGCTCCGTCGTCTACTTCACGGGCCTGGACGTCAAGATCACGAGCGGCAAGGCGGCGGCGACCTACATCACCATCGACGGCCGTTCGTTGGGGCCTTTAGGGGCAGGGGTGGCAACGCGGGAGTTCACGTCGCAAACTTCTCCTTAGCGTGAACCTCCCCATCGGCCTGACGCTGAGCCGGCTGGCCGCGATCCCGCTCCTGATGCTCTTGCTGATCGTGCGCTTCCCGGGTCACGACCAGCTGGCCGCGGCCCTGTTCATCGTGTTCTCGCTGACCGACACCCTGGACGGGCAGATCGCCAGGCGCCGGGGCACCGTTAGCGACCTTGGCAAGTTCCTGGATCCCCTGGCGGACAAGTTGTTCGTGCTCTCGGTGCTGCTCGTCCTGGTCCAGGAGGGCCTCGTCGCCGCCTGGGTCGTGGTGGTCATCTTCTCTCGCGAGCTGATAATCACGATCCTCCGCTCGGTCGCCGGGGCGCAGGGGCTGGTGATCGCCGCCGCCCCTCTTGGCAAGACCAAGACCATCACGCAGATGAGCGCCGTCACGCTCCTCATCCTCCAGCGCCCATACCCCGTCCTCGTCCCGCTTGCCGATTTGGCCGTCGGCATCGCGATCGTGTTCACGCTCTGGAGCGGGCTCGAGTACCTCTGGCGATTCCGCGGCGTGCTCGGGCTCGAAGGCCTGCGCCGGCGCGGCCGGGCGGGTCCGCAAGGGGGAACGCCGGCGCCCGCCGACGGCACCCAGGTGCCGGCTCGCGAGCTCGGTGAGCTCCTGCGCAAGGCTCGGCTGACGGTCGCGGTCGCGGAATCGTGCACCGGCGGCCTCCTGGGTTCGCTGATCACCGATCAGCCGGGGAGCTCGGCCTATTTCCTGGGCGGCGTCATCGCGTACTCGGACCAGGTGAAGCGCGAACAGCTCGGCGTCCCGGCGGCGCTGCTCAAGCGCGTCGGTGCCGTGAGCCCTGAGGTGGGCGAGGCGATGGCCGCGGGCGCCCGAGCCCGCTTTGGAACCGACCTGGCGGCGGGCGTGACCGGGATCGCAGGCCCGGACGCGGACGGCACTGACAAGCCGGTCGGCCTGACGTACATCGCGATCGCATCGGCTCGAGGCACGTCGTCGCACGAGTTCCGGTTCGAGGGAGACCGGATGTCCAACCGCCGCCAGGCGGCCGCCGAGGCCCTCCGGCTGCTGATCGACGAAGCGCGCTCCGGGTCCAAGGTAAAGACCGCTTGACCTCCGAACACCTGTTCGCTACACTTGCGCGACGGCACTGCAGCTCGAGGTTGTTAAGGACGTTGACCGCAGCACCCCGACGTAGAACACTCGCCGCAACGACCTAGGAGGCATCAGTGGAAAAGGAAAAAGAGAAGTCCCTCGACTCGGCGATGGCCCAGATCGTCAAAAGCTACGGCAAGGGGTCAATCATGAAGTTGGGTGAGCAGGCGGCCCTGCGTGGCGAGATCACCGTGATCCCGACCGGAGCGCTGCTGCTGGATCTGGCTCTCGGCGTGGGGGGAATCCCGCGCGGTCGGGTGACTGAGCTGTACGGCCCTGAATCGGCGGGCAAGACCACGCTCGCGCTTCACGTCATCGCCGAAGCCCAGAAGCAGGGCGGCGTGGCCGCCTTCGTCGACGCCGAGCACGCGCTGGACCCCCTGTACGCCTCGCGGATCGGGGTGAAGATCGACGACCTGCTCATCAGCCAACCGGACACCGGCGAGCAGGCGCTCGAGATCGTCGAGGTCCTTGTCAGGTCCGGCGCGGTCGACGTGATCGTCATCGACTCGGTGGCCGCCCTGGTTCCGAAGGCCGAGATCGAGGGCGAGATGGGTGACGCGCACGTCGGCCTGCAGGCCCGGCTCATGTCCCAGGCGCTCCGCAAGCTGACGGCCGCGATCTCCAAGTCGAACTGCTCCGTCATCTTCCTCAACCAGCTCCGCGAGAAGGTCGGGATCATGTTCGGCAACCCGGAGACGCAGCCCGGTGGCCGAGCGCTCAAGTTCTATTCCTCGGTGAGGCTCGACATCCGGAAGGTCGAGGTGATCAAGTCGGGCCTTGACTCCGTGGGAGCCCGGGTCAAGGTGAAGGTCGTCAAGAACAAGGTCGCTCCTCCGTTCCGATCCGCCGAGTTCGACATCCTCTTCAACGAAGGCATCTCGCGCGAAGGCTCGCTGATCGACGCGGCGATCGAGTATGGGATCCTCGAGAAGAGCGGCACCTGGATGTCATACGGCGACCAGAGGCTGGGACAGGGCCGCGAGAACGTCCGGAACTACCTCCGTGAGAACCCGACCCTGGCCGGCGAGATCGAGGCCAAGGTCAGGGAAAAGGCCGCGGGCGGAACGCCCTCACAGGTGTCCGCACAGGTGGCCTCCGCGGTGAGGGCTCCCGCACGTGCGGCAGAGGAGTTCTAGCCCGCAAGGCGAGCGCCGTCCGAGGGTCAGCGCCCTGGATGCAGGGCTGCGCCTGCTCGGGCGGCGCGCCCATTCGCGGACTGAGCTCCGACGCAAGCTGGCGCGTCGAGGGCACCCCACGGGTGACATAGAGGCGGCGCTCGGGCGCCTGGTCGAGCTGGGCT
>DAIPXW010000326.1:0-3395 GCA_036783075.1 Candidatus Dormiibacterota bacterium
CCTGGCCAGTCGCAGCTACCTCACCAGGTACGCCGGTCCGGCTCAGCCTGCCTGCCCCGCTGCGATCCGGAGGAGGAGCCACGCACGGCATCGACGGTGAGTCGATGGGAGTCGGCGCCCGCGCCCGCCACCGAGGCCATCGCCCGGATTGCCCTAACGTGTGGTCGGGGACTACGAGCCGTCGGAAGCGGCCTGGACCTTGGGCGCTGGTGGTGCGAAGGCGTTCTCGAGTGCTTCGACGAGGAGGTACGAGACGACCGCTGCAACGATGATCAGCGGCGTGACTGCGGCTCCGGCGCTCGAAGTCAGCAGCAACGCGATCACCACCGCCGCTAGCGGCAGTCGCAGAACCGCGACGATGGTCGCCGCCATCACCGTGGCGATCGCCGCCCCTTCGGGGAACCCGGGGAGGTGCGAGGCGAGCAGGCCACCGATCGCGCCTGCGAAGATTGCCGGGAACACTGGACCGCCGCGGAAGCTGCCCATCGACACGGCCCACGCGAGCCCTTTGCACGCGAGGAGCAGGCCGAGCGTGGCGACCGACAGCGTCTCCGCCTGCTGGACGACTGGAACCAGCGCGCGCGAGCCGGAGAAGAGCACGGCGTAAGGGGTCTGATCGCCGAGTTGCGCGAATGTGATGGCGAGTCCGGCGACGATCAGACCCGCGATTGGCAGCAGGAGGAACGGCTTGGGCCCTGCACGCACCGCGACCCTCCGGGCGACCCAGACGATCGCGAACGTGACGACGGCGGCAAGCGTCGCGACGGCCAACGTCCAGCAGAAGTCGACCACCGTCAGCTGGGGCATGGGCGGAAGCGCGAGCGGGGTGATCGCGTACGCCGATGTATCCAGCCCCGTGAGGTATCCCAAGCCCAGATAGACGAGGGAGCCTATCCCCGCGGCCAGCAATCCCGGCAGCAGGATCAAGGGGAGCGTGGGGCCACCGAGCCCCGCGGCTTCTATCAGGATGACCGCGCTGATCACCGGCGATCCGAACACCATAGCGAGCGCAGCGAAGCTCCCGGCTGCCGACATCACCATCACCACGTTGTCCGGCGCATCGCTCTTGGCCTTGCGTACCGCGAAGACGGCGAGGCCCGAGCCGAGGGCGATGACCGGCATCGACGGGCCGAGGACGAGCCCAAGGCCCAACGCGGCGAGCGCGGCCAGCAGAATCCCCGGGAGATTTGCGGGCGAGACCATCCCCGCGGCGAAGCCCTCCGCGGGGACCCGGCCACCGCGGCCCGGCAAGCGGACGATCGCGAGCGCGCTGATCAGCCCGGCGATCGCGAGCACCGGAAGCGGCCACCACCAAGGGGCCTCGCTGAACCCGAACGCATGAGGGATGGTGATGTAGACGCGGTCTTGGATCCACGGCACCAGCGTCAAGAACGCCCACGCGGCCAGGGAAACGAGGAACCCCACGACGGCTGCCAGACCGAGGAGGCGCCGATACCCGGCGGTCCGGATGGTCGCCTTCGGATCCGCGGGGGAGGGTGCCCTCTCATCCATCGCTTCCCTGTTTCCGGCGCTAGGCGCCTGTAGCCGCGGCCACCGCAGCTCTCACTGTCTGGAAACAGTTCGCCTCGCCGATGGCATCGATCGCCCCGGCCCGTCGCAGCATGTCGAATTCCTCCGCATCCGCGTGCGTGAGCAGCAGGCGCACCCCCCTGTCAGCCAGTTGTCCGTGGACCTTGGTCAGCATGTCCGCTCCGTCGAGGTCGATCACCGGTGTCGCCTCGAGGTCGAGCACGACCGTGGTGGCATCGTTCGCCGACACGAGTTCCAGCAGATGAGCGCGGAAGGGCGCAGCGTCTGCGAAGAACAGCGGCCCGTTCATCTCGACGACGAGCACGCCGTCCGGGGTCGTCGCATCCGGGTGGGTGCCGGCTTCGACGTAGACCTGTTCCGCGGGATCGTAGGCCATACGACGCAACGGCGACTTCGACGTTCGCGAGATGAGCAGCATCAGAGACAGCAGCACGCCGAAGACGATGCCTGCGACCACGCCGACGAAGAACAGGCCGGCCGCGGTCGCCGCGAACACGAGGAAGTTGATCCGGCTCGCCGAGAGGAACCGCCTCGCGACCTTGAAGTGGATCAGTCCCAGGGCCGCGTCGATGACCACCGCGCCGAGTACGGCTTGCGGCAGGTCGGTGAATATAGGAGCCAGGAACAGCAGCGTCAGGACGGTGAGCCCTGCGACCGTCAGGCCGGCGAGCTGGGTCTTCTGACCGGCGCTCTCGCTGACGGCCGTCTTGCTCAGGCTGCCGCATCCGGGGAAGCCGCCCACCAGCGATGAACCGACCCAGGCCGCGCCCTGCGCGACGAGCTCCTGGTCCGGTGCGAATTCCTGGTGGTGCTTCGCCGCGCTCTCCGTGGCGTTGGCGATCGACTCGCTGTAGCTGACGAGGATGATCGCCAGGGCGCCCACCGCCATCGAGAGCCACTGGTCCACCGAGAAGCCCGTCGGCAACGCGAGACTCGGAAGTCCGGTGGGTACCTTCCCGACGACGTCGACACCGTGCGTGGTCAGGTCGAGCCACCAGGACGCCAGGATCCCCAAGATCACGACGATGAACGCACGGGGGAGCTTCGGAGCCGTGAAGCGCAGCAGGAGCAGCAGGCCGACCGCGACGGCGCCGACCGTCAGCGTGGCGGCGCTGGTCAGACCGAGATCCTTCACCACGCCCACGAGCACGTCCCAGTACGAACCAGCGGCTTTGGGTATCCCGAGGATCTTCGGCAGCTGATCGACGATCAGGCCGAACCCGACCGCGAACACGAAGCCTTCGAGGACTGCCTTCGCGAGGAAGTTCGAGATCCACCCCATCCGGAACACGCCGAGGAGGACGTAGATGACGCCGACGCAGAGCGTGAGCGCGATGACCGTCGGCAGATACTCGGGCGCGGTCGAAGCAACGTAGAGGGCGGCGACCGGCGCGGTGACCGCCGCCACGGAGGCAGAAGGTCCTGTCACGACCTGGCGCGTCGCTGCGAACACCGCGTACAGCGCCGAGGCGCCGAGGATCGTGTACAGGCCGTACTGGGCCGGCACGCCGACCACGGCTGCGTACGCCAGCGCTTGCGGGATGACGAGCGCCCACACGGAAAGGCCGGCGAGAAGGTCGAGCGGGAGCCACGACCTCTCGTAGTGGGGCAGCCAGTCGATGATCGGCATCGTGCGGACGAAGGCGTTCGGCTTCTGCCGTGCCATTGATGCGCCCCGGCTCACATCATCACCTTCCCCCTCTTCGATCCTCGCTTACCTTGTCGGTCCCGGGGATCGTCCCTTCCGGAGCCCCGACCGCATGGTCCTCTTGGCCGGCTGGGTATTCCTGCATGGGGACGTCTCCGGCTGTCCATGCGTTCATCACGGGGTCGATGATGCGCCA
>DAIPXW010000327.1:0-3383 GCA_036783075.1 Candidatus Dormiibacterota bacterium
GCCACCACGATCGCATATCCGATGATCCCGATTAAGCCTACACAGGCCAGCACCAGCAGGGCGTATGCCCAGGTCGGTGGGGTCGCAAAGCGGAACCGCCGCCATGTCTCGGCGGGGCGGCCGGTCATCGCGCAGATCGGAGGGAAGTCGTTCGCGGCGAGCTGAGCGGCCCAGATCTGCACCCGATCGGGGCGGTTGACCATTCAGAGCCCGAGAAGGTCGTCCAGGGCGCGATAGAAGCGAGGCCCGGCCGTGACCTTTCGAATCGCGAGCAGGACGCCCGGCACGTAGGCCTCGCGGCTGGTGGTGCGGTGGTTGATGGTGAGGGTCTGGCCGGGCAGCCCGAAGATGACCTCCTGGTCGGCGACGAGGCCAGGCAGGCGGACGCTGTGGATCGCAACATTGGCCTCCTCCCCGCCGCGCGTGCCGGCGAGCGTCTCCTTCTCGGCCTTCCTGTGGCTGAACGGGTGGTCGGCCCGTGTTCCGGCAAGCCGCCTTGCCGTCGCGAGCGCGGTGCCGGACGGCGCATCGACCTTGGCGGCGTGGTGCATCTCGACGATCTCGACAGCGTCGAAAAAAGGAGCCGCGACCTCGGCCAGGTGCATCATCAGCACCGCACCGATGGCGAAGTTGGGAGCGACGATCCCGCCCAGCCCCTTCTTTCGGCACGCGGCCTCGAGCTCGTCGACCTCATCCGCTGAGATTCCACTGGTGCCAACCACCGGCGAGGCCCCCGCGGCGACCGCGGCCAGCGCGTTGCGGAGCGCCTCTGAGGGCCTGGTGAAGTCCACCAGGGCCTGAGGCCGCTTCGCCCGCAGGAAAGCGGCGAGGTCGTCGCCGTGCCCAACGCCTCCGACGTAATCGATGCCGGGTTCGGACTGGAACGCGGCGGCGAGAACAGAGCCGACCTTGCCGCGGTGACCAGCGACCGCGACCGTGATGGTTTGATCACGATCGCGGTGCTTCAAGTCTGTCTAGTTCCGGCGTGGACCGCGTCCGCCGCCGCCGTTTCGCCCGCCGCGGTCGCGGCCGCCGCTGAAGCCACCTTCGCGTGGGGGTGGCGGGGGCGACGCAAGGGCGGTCGCCATCGCCTCGGGATCGATCTTCTCCTCGATCGGCAGGCCCTTGGCAGTGAGCTCCTCGATCGCCGCCTGGCGGCTCAGGTTGAGGCGACCCTGGCTGTCGATCTCGGTGGCCTTGACGACGATCTCGTCGCCCACGTTGGCGATCTCCTCGACCCGCTCGACCCGATGGTCGCTGAGCTTGGAGATGTGGACGAGGCCATCCTGGTTGGGGAGGACCTCGACGAACGCGCCGAACGGCATGATGCGGACCACCTTGCCGTGATAGATCCTCCCGACCTCGACCTCGTCGGTCAAGCCCTTGATCCAGTCGATGGCGCGCTTGCCGCCCTCCTGGTCGACCGCGGCGATGAAGACCCTGCCGTCGTCCTCCACGTCGATCTGGGCTCCAGTCTCCTCGGTGATCTTGCGGATCATCTTGCCTCCGGGGCCGATGATGTCGCGGATCTTGTCCGGGTTGATCATGATCGTCGTGATGCGCGGCGCAAAGCTGCTCATCTCGCTGCGCGGCTTCGGCAGTACCGCGAGCATCTTGTCGAGCACGTAGAGGCGCGCCTCACGAGCCTGCTCGAGCGCCTGTCCGAAGATCTCGTGGGTCAGGCCACCGATCTTGATGTCCATCTGGAGCGCGGTGATTCCGTCCCGCGTCCCGGCGACCTTGAAATCCATGTCGCCCAGCGCGTCCTCGACGCCCTGGATGTCCGTCAGGACGGCGAACTTGCCCTCTCGTGTGACGAGTCCCATGGCGATGCCCGCGACCGGTGACTTGATCGGCACCCCGGCGTCCATGAGAGCGAGCGTCGAGCCGCACACCGAGGCCATTGATGTCGACCCGTTGGAGCTGAGGATCTCGGAGACGAGCCGCATCGTGTACGGCCACTCCTCGACGGGCGGGATCACCGGAAGCAATGCCCTCTCGGCAAGTGCGCCGTGGCCGATCTCTCGCCTGCCCGGGCCGCGCAGGGGCCGAGCCTCGCCGACGGAGAACGGCGGGAAGTTGTAGTGGTGCATGTACCGCTTGAACTCGTCGGCCGTCAGGCCGTCCAGCTTCTGCTGGTCAGACATCGAACCCAACGTCGCGATGGTCAGAGCCTGCGTCTGGCCGCGGGTGAAAAGGCCCGAGCCGTGCGTTCGCGGCAGCACGCCCACCTCCACCGTGATCGGGCGGACGTCCTTGAGGCCCCGCCCGTCGACGCGAACGCCTTCTTCGACCACGCGCTGACGGACCCGGTCCTTGACCGCTTTGTCGAAGAGCTTGCCGAGGATGTCGGCGTAGTCGGGAAAGCGGTCGCCCAGCTCCATCAGCGTCTTCCGGCGCAAATCGTCGACGCCTGCCTCGCGGTGGGCCTTGTCGGAGCTGTAGAGCACCTGGTCCAGCCGCAGCGCGAGGTACTCGGACATGATCTCGAGCATGTGGGGCGGATACATCGGCGGGACGTAGTCCCTTTTCTCGAGGCCGACCTGCTCCCTCAGCTCGTTCTGCGCGGCGCAGATCCGCTTGATCTCGGCGTGCGCCATCTCCATCGCGTCGAGCACGATCTGCTCGCTGACTCCTTTCGCACCCGCCTCGACCATCAGGATGGCGTCGGCGGTCCCGGCGACCACGAGGTCGAGCTCCGACTCGGCCATCCTCGACATGGGCGGGTTCACGACGACCTTCCCGTCGAGGTACCCCATCTTCACCGCGCCGACAGGTCCCCCAAACGGGATGTCGGAGATGACGAGCGCCGTCGACGCCCCGTTGATGCTGAGGATCGTGGGGTCGTTCTCCTGGTCGACCGACAGCACCGTCGACACGACCTGGACGTCCAGGCGGAAGCCGTCGGGGAACAGCGGCCGCAGCGGGCGGTCGGTCAGGCGCGAGGCGAGGATCGCGGTCTCGCTCGGACGTCCCTCGCGGCGCATGAACGCCCCGGGGATCTTGCCTGCTGCGTAAAGCTTCTCCTCGTAGTCGCACGTGAGCGGGAACCAGTCGATGCCCTCTCGCGGCTCCTTCGACATGACCGCGGTGCTGAGGACCACGGTGTCGCCCTGGCGCAGGATCACCGCGCCGTTGGCCTGCTCGGCCACCCGGCCGGTCTCGATCGAAAGGCGCCTCCCGGCGACCTCAACGTTCTTCGTGACTGTTGCCACGTCATACCTCCAGTGATTTGGGAGGACGCCCCGGAGGTGCGAATCGGGTCAGGTTCCTAGCAGCTGCCGCCCAGATCGCGCCGAACGGTGCGCCGTCCGCGACCTGACTGAGAGCTTCTAAGAGCTGACCCCCGCGACCAGCGTGGGCTCCTCCCGATTTACTTGTGC
>DAIPXW010000328.1:0-3373 GCA_036783075.1 Candidatus Dormiibacterota bacterium
GTCGACGACGAACACGATGAGGTTGCCGACCTTGCGCTCGCGAACCTTCTGGCGCAGGTCCTCGCGCTCCAGCTTCAGCCGCTCGCCGGCCTTGCGGCCGCGGTCCCTCTGCATGGGCGCGGCAGCCCTCACCGTGGCGTCGATGGCGAGGTCGTTCACCTTCGCCTTGGGCACGGCGCGCACGTAGCGGCCGCGGCGGTCGGGCGTCTGGCTGGCCGACCGCTTGCCACCCTGCTTGCGCACGCGGCGCTGCCTCGGAAGGTCGATGCGCCGCAAGTTGAAAGTCTCGAGGGCGTCCGGCGAAGACTCGTGCCCGCTGGAGCCGCCGGTCGTCATACCCTGGTCGCTGCCCGCCGACTGCTCCCCGCTGTCGGAGGCGCTCGCGGTGGCGTCGGCGTTGGCGTCGGCCGCCGAATCGCTCTCCGAGGCCTGAGGGTCTCCGGCCTCCGAATCGGCGGGCTTTGAGCCCTCCTGCTGCTCCCCCTGTTCGGGCGAGCTGGTTTCGTCCTGGTCCCTGCTCACAGGCTGGCGAGCGCGGTGAGCGAGCGCGAGAGCGGCGGCGTCGTAGATGTCGTCGCGGTTGGGCGACGCGTGGCGCCGGTACGCCGCCAGGGCCCGCGACGCGTGGTCGATGACCACGTCCGCGCGGTGGCCAAGCACGTCCGCCTCCACGCAGATAGAGGAGATCAAGCGGGCGTGGCCGCGGCTGACGCGCACGCTCTTTACCGCGGCAATAGCCTCCGCGAGGGCGCGGGCCAGGTTGTTGTCCGCGGCGGCGAACTCCGAGGCGAACTCATGGTCGCCTCGCTTGAAGGCGGCGTCCCGCTCGGCGATCAGCACGCGCTGGTCGGGATCGCGAATGCCTTCGACGTCGACGCACAGCCCGAAGCGGTCGAGGAGCTGAGGTCGAAGCTCACCCTCCTCCGGGTTCATCGTGCCGACGAGGATGAAGCGCGCAGGGTGCGCGAACGAGACGCCCTCGCGCTCGACGACGTTGACGCCCATTGCCGCGGCGTCAAGCAGCACGTCGACGATGTGGTCGTCGAGCAGGTTCACCTCGTCGACGTAGAGGATGTTGCGGTTCGCCTCAGCCAGGACTCCCGGGTCGAAGCGCTTCGCCCCGCTGCGCAGTGCGGCCTCGATGTCGATGGTGCCGACCACGCGGTCCTCGGAGGAGTTGATCGGCAGCTCGACCACACGCATGCGCCTCTTGTGGGACGGGAGCATCCCCGCCGACTTCAGGCGCGCCCGGCAGTCGGTGCACAGCGCCTCGATTTCCGAGGGGTCGCAGCCGAAATGGCAGCCCTCGACCACGTCATGCTCCGGAAGCAGCCTGGCCAGGGCGCGCACGGCCGTCGACTTGCCCGTCCCCTTCTCACCGCGGATGAGGACGCCGCCGATCGTGGGGACGATGGCGTTGAGGATTAGGGCGAGCTTCATCGACTCCTGGCCGACGATCGCCGTGAACGGGAAGCTGTGACGGTCGAGCGTGATGCTCACGTTCCAAGCATAGGGACGCCTGGCTTCCCCGCCTGGGCTCCCCACCTTGCGGGAGCTCCGGCGCGAAGCGCCGGTGAGAGGGCGCTCGCAAGGCCAAAGCGTAGTGAAACACCGGTGAGGGATCGCTCGATTTACTGGAACGAAACGGGCCCTCATCGGGTTGTAAATGGTGTGGAACTTCTACTTGGACTTGCAGTCCTCGTCCTTTTCGACATCGCGGCCTGGCGCTGGGGCGTCGACTCGATTCCGCGCGTCGAAGAGGACCTGAACCGGGCGATCAAGCCCCGGCCGACCAGGGCGATCTAGCCGGGTCTAGCTCGGGACCAGCTCCTTGACGAGGTCCCGCTCCTGCACGAGCTCCTCGGTGGTGACCCGGATCCGTTCCTTGGCGTCGTCGTCGTGCTCCAGCCCCTGGACGATCTCCCAGGCGCTGCCGTCGGACCGGACTGGGAAGCCGAACTGAAGCCATTCCGGCACGCCGTACTCGCCACGGCTCACCACCGCCAGCGAGTGCCAGTCGCCCCACGGCGTCGGGTTGCGGATGCTCTCGACCGAATCGATGACCGCGTTGGCCGCGGAGGCGGCTGACGAGAGGCCACGAGCCTCGATCACGGCCGCCCCCCGCTTCTGAACCGTCTCGATCAACTTCTTCTTCAGCCAGCCGTGGTCGGAGATGACATCGAACACGCCGACCCCGGCGATGCGGGCGTTGCGGGCGTCGGGATACTGCGTCGCCGAGTGGTTGCCCCATATGGCGAGGTTGGTCACCACCGAGACCGGCACGCCGGCCTTCTTCGCGATCTGCATCTTGGCCCGGTTCTCGTCCAGCCGGGTCATGGCGAACCAGCGCTCCGCCGGGATCTCCGGCGCGTTCGACCGCGCGATGTAGCAGTTGGTGTTGCAGGGGTTGCCCACCACCAGGATCCGGACGTCGCTCGCGGCGCGCTTGGCGATCGCCTTTCCCTGGGGCCCGAAGATGCCTCCGTTGATCGAGAGCAGGTCGCCCCTCTCCATACCCTGCTTGCGCGGGACGGATCCGACCAGCAGGGCCCACGAGGTGCCGTCGAACGCCTCTTCCGTCTTGCTGGTCATCACCACGTCGTGCAGCAGCGGAAAGGCGCAGTCCTCGAGCTCCATCGCCACGCCCTCCAGGGCCTTCATGGCGGGTTCGATCTCTAGAAGGCGAAGGATGATGGGCTGGTCGGGGCCCAGCATCTGGCCGGACGCGATCCTGAAAAGGAGCGAGTAACCGATCTGGCCGGCGGCGCCGGTGACGGTCACCTGGACCGGCTTGCGCGATCCTGCGATGAAAGTCGAAGCCATCGAGGAAATGCTATCCCGTCCCGGGTTTCAGGGTCCCCCGCTCAAGCCATAGGCCCGGTATGTGTCTGGTCCCGTCTGCACCCAAAGGGCCATGGTGCAAACGTTGCTGTGGTACTGAGCCCGCATATCGGGCGGCAACACGTTGGCGATTATCGGCATCCCCGACGGCGCGGTATCGATTTGGGTCAGGCCATGCAGCCCGTTTTCGGCCAAGAAGCCCTGAACCCCCGCCAGCGTGTCGGTCCGGTCCCCGGGGTAGTAGCGCCGGCCGCAGTAATCAACGCGCGGTGGGGCAGCGGTGGTGTCAAACGTGCCAAAAGCGATTCGATCGTGGACGGCTTGTGGGGCGACGGCGACGATCGCGACTGTGACGATTCCCGAAGCAATGAGGAGGACGATTGCTAGGACGCGACGCCCCATGCAGATGAAACGGGCGAGCCCGCCGAAGGGTTACCTGAAGCCTTCGCCTTCGGGTTCGAAGAGCGCGTCTTCCGCCAAGCGGCGGGCGAAGCAGAGGAAACCCGAGTGGGCCACCATGCGGTGCGACGGG
>DAIPXW010000329.1:0-3372 GCA_036783075.1 Candidatus Dormiibacterota bacterium
TTCAAGAGAATCACCGTCTAGGCCGTCCAGGCGTGTCGCACGCCATGCCAGATCACCTCGGCCCACGCCGCGTACTGCCTGTCGCCGGGATGGAGGCCGTCGTCTGAGATCCACCCTGCCGAGCCAAGGCCGGAGATGCTCGCCGCGGTGATGTCGACCCAGGTGAACCCGCGCGTCTCGGCCTCCTCGTGCGCGACGTCGTTGAAGCTGTCGGTGAGGTGGCGGATCAGCTCCAGCTCCCCGTAGTCCCGCGCGGCGGGCACCACCGACCAGTTCGGGATCGAGACCGCGACCACGCGGCCGGCGGGCAGCCGGAGGGTGGCCATCTCGTCGTAGATCTCGACGAGAGAGGATCGATACTCGTCGGCCCGGCGTCCTTGGACCAGGTCGTTGACCCCGATCAGGACGCTGGCGAGGTCCGGCCTGGCGCTCCGCAAGGTCGGCAGCTCGCGCTCGATGAGATCGAGGGTCGTGAAGCCGTTGACCGCCGGGTTGGTGACCTCCACCTTGCGGCCCGTTTGCTCGCTCAGCCTGCGCGCGAGCAAAGAGGGGAAGCTGCGCGACTCATCCGATGCCCCCGTGCCGATCGTGTACGAGTCGCCGAGCGCGAAGTAGCGGAGTGTGTTCCCGCGCCCCTCACCCTGACCCTGCGCGCCGGGCGCGGGCAGGTTAGGACTCACCGATTGCTCCCGCCGGGCGGGAGAGGGAAGATTCAGCGCTCGACGTCGGCGAGGGAGCTCCAGACTTCGATCTTCGTCTTCACGCGGCGGATCACGTCGTCGGTGAAGTCGGTCGTCGAGGCCTGGCCGCCCAGGTCCGCCGTCCGAACCCCGGTCGAGACCGCCTCGAGCGCCGACTCGTAGATCGCGCGGGACGCCCGGTGCGCGACGTCGCCCTTCATGTACCCGAGCAGGGACGCCACGGAAAGGATCATCGCCATGGGATTCGCCACGTTCTTGCCTTCGAGCGCCGGTGCGGTGCCGTGCGGTGCCTCCGTCATCGCCACAGTGACCGCGCCGTCGGCGTCGAACGCAAGGAGCGTCGATTCCGCGCCCGCGATGGAGCCGAACATCTGGATGACCAGGTCTGACAGCGAGTCGCCGTCACGGTTCAGCGCCGGTATGACCAGCGACTCGCCGGACGTCGCCAGCAGGAGCGCGTACGTGGCATCGATGAGCTGCGGCTCGTACCGGACATCCGGGTGTCGCTTCGCCGCGGCATCGAGCTCCTCCTTGAACATCCCTTCATACACGGGGCTGACCGTGAACTTCGGGCCGCCGAAAACTTTGGCGTCGATCCTCCTGGCATGGGTGAAGGCGTAATCGGCCACGATGCGGCACGTCCGCCGCGAGATCTTCTCGGTGCGGAACGCCCACTCGTCGAGGTCGTGGCCCTCGCGCCACTCCTTGGCGCCGTAAGCGTCGTCGACGGCCATGCGGATGACCGAGATCGGAGCGTGGACGCCGGCAAGCGGCCTGATGCCCGGTATGCGCCGCCCGGTTCTGACGATCACCCTGCCGTCGATCTGCTTGCGCAGGACCGCGTTCGGGCTTCCGACGTCGCCGGCGCCTTCCGGTGTGATCGTGGCCGCCTTGATCCCGAACCCGCACTGTCGCAGCGCCTCCGCGGCATCGAGGACAACCTGGTTGCGGGTCTTGCGCCGCTTCTCAAGGGAGAGGTCGAAGTCGACCGTCTTGACCTCGAGTCCGACCACGTCTTTCGCCAGCATGCGGAGCGCCTCGCGCAAAAGCTCTTCGCCGGTCTGGTCGCCGTGCAGGACCGCGACGGTCGATGAGGGCACGACCCGAATCATATGGCCCGGCCCGAGACGGGCCGGGCCCGGAAACTAAGCCGTGACGGGGGCCCGACGTGCGGGCGGGGTGATGTGGCCGAGCAGCATCATCATGCCTAGCTGGTCGGGGACGCCCCAGTGCTCGACGACCTTTCCGTCCTCAATACGGCAGATGTCGATCACGTCGGTGAAGGCCTTCCGCCCGGTCGGCGGATGTCCGGCGAAGCTGCCGAGATTCGTTCCACCGCCGCGCTGGCGGGCCCAGACCTTGTCGCCCGACACCAGGACTTCGTCGATCGTGATCTTGAAGTCGGGAAAGGCCGAGCGCAGGTACCTGATAGTGCCCTTGACCCCCTCCGGCCCGTCGCCAGATCCACGCTGGTGCTCGGTCGCATTGTGTGCCACGAGCTCGTCCACGACCGCCATGTCGCCCTGGTTGAACCCCTCCTCGATCAGCCGCCGGTAGATCGTCTCGTTGCTCGAATTCGCCACTCGCCGGCTCTCCTCATTCAATTCATCCGAGGAATACTAGGATGACTACCGACATAGTAGGATGAAACCATGCGAACAGTCAAGGCGAAGCGCGCTTATGACTCGGCTCTTCGCAAGCAGCAGGCGAGCCAGACCCGGATGCGGATCCTGGACGCGGCACAGGAGCTCTTCGCGGGCCGCGGCTACCCGGCCACGACCGTGGAGGCCGTCGCCGCGGCCGCCGGCGTGGCCGTCGACACCGTGTACGCGGCCTTCGGCAGCAAGCGGGGCGTCCTGCAGGCTCTGCTGGACGTGCGTGTCGGTGGCGACGACGCGCGCATCGACCTGCTCGAGCGGCCGGGCCCCCAAGCTGTCCGAGGGGAGACCGACCAACGGCGCCAGGTGTCGCAATTCGCCCACAGCGTCGCCGAGATCATCGAGCGGGTGGCGCCCGTCGACGGCGTGATTCGAGGGGCTGCCGCGGTGGACGCCGACGTGGCGGCGTTCAGGGCAAGGATGCAGGAAACCCGGTACCGGAGCATGCGCACGTTCGTTTCATGGGTGGCGGCCAACGGTCGGTTCCGGGCGGGGCTCACGGAGGAGGACGCCGCCTCGATCGTTTGGACGTTGACGAGCCCCGAGGCGCACAGCCTGCTCAGGGTGGCGCGGGGCTGGACGGCCGAGCGGTACCGGGACTGGCTGGGCGACACGCTCGCTCGCACGCTTCTGAACTGAGCTTCCGCAACTCTCTGCTAGTATTGACAGCGCCTAGGTAACCTAGGCTTTTTTCTTTTCAGCCCCAACCAAAGAGCCAACCATGGAAGACATCATCACCCTCGCGTGCGGCGTGTGTAAGCGGCGCAACTACACCACCGTCAAGAACAAGAAGAACGACCCCGACCGGGTCGAGCTGAGCAAATACTGCAAGTGGTGCCACAAGCACACCTCGCACAAGGAGACCAAGTAGTGGCCGTAACCGCCAGGAAGCGAGAGGAGCCGACGGCCGGGTTCACCCCGGTGAGGTTCCTGCGCGAGGTCTACGACGAGCTTCGCAAAGTGGTCTGGCCGACCGGCGGAGAGCTTTACCGGTACACCCTGGTCGTCATCTT
>DAIPXW010000330.1:0-3351 GCA_036783075.1 Candidatus Dormiibacterota bacterium
AGCCGTGAAGGTTGGGGGGGTTGACCAGCACCCCGCGCTTGACGTCGATCGGCCCGGGTGCGGCGATGGTGATGCTGCGCACCTTCTCACGGCCGCGGTGCCGGTCGATCTCGGCCGCCGCCCAGTCGACCACGGCTTGCGGCGTGCCGAGCAGCGGTGTCTTGGTCTTGACGCTTGCGACAAGGTTGCCGTCCGACCGCGCCAGCGCGACCCGCACCTGCGTCCCGCCAAGGTCGATTCCAGCCAGCATGGCGGACTTAGCCTAACCGCAGGGCTGCGGGCTTAGGACGCGAGCAGCTGCCGGCCGCGCAGCGCGGCCAGGATCTCGACCGGGCCACGCGCGCGGTTGAAGGTGTAAAAGTGCAGACCCGGCACGCCGGCTTCCAGCAGCTCCGCGCACTGGCTGATGCAGTGCCGCACCCCGACCGCGCGCACGGCTTCGTCGTCGGGCGCTTCGTCGAGCGCCGACTGAAGGGCGACCGGCACCGTTGCGCCGGACATCGAGCTCATCACAGCCAGAGACCTGCGGCTCGGCACCGGCATCAGGCCCGGGACGATGGGAACCGTGATGCCGGCCGCCCTGGTCCGCGCCACCAGGTCGAAGTAGAAGCGGTTGTCGAAGAAAAGCTGGGTGATCAGAAAGTCCGCGCCCATCTCCACTTTGAGCTTCATGTAGCGGAACTCGTGCTCGAGGTCGGGGCTGTCCGGGTGCTTCTCCGCGCTGCACGCAGCCCCGATGCCAAATCGATAGCCGTTCCGCCGCACGAAGGCGACGAGGTCGCTGGCATGGACAAGCTCAGCATCCGCCGGCGTGAACTGCTCGCCCGCGTTCTGGGTGTCGCCTCTCAAGGCGAGCACGTTGGCCACCCCCTCGCGCTCCATCCAGTTGAGGATCTGTCTTGTACGGTCCGCCGAGTTCGCGCACGTGAGATGTGCCATGGCTTCGATGTGGTAGTGGCGCTTGATCCTCGTCACGAGCTCGAGCGTCTTGTCACCGGTGCGCGGACGGTACGTCACCGAAACCCAGTCGGGCCCATGTCCCGCCAGCGCCGAGATCGTTCTCTCGAGGACCTCGACCTCCTGCTCGTCGCGTGGGGCCATGAACTCGAACGAGACGCTCGGCCGCCCGCGGGCGAGCATGTCCGCGATTCGCATCCTGGGCGAACTCTACCGCAGGACGCGGGCGTCCCCGACGCGGCGCGTGACGCGCTGCGCGTCGAGGTACTCGAGCAGAGCCAGCACGGGCCTCCGGCTGGCGCCCATGCGGTCGCGGAGCTGCCCGACCGTGATCGAACCTGTGGTTGTGACGATCTCCTTCATCATCGCCACGGCTTCTTCATAAGCCTCTTTCGAGAACGCTACGTCGTCGCTCACACGCACGATCGATCCCGCTGCAGCCAGCGCACGGACCGTCTCCGGGCCGGCGCCGGTCCTCTGCATCGCCTCGGCCAGCGACGGCGGAGCGAAACGCTCCTTGCGCAGGAGGTCGACCAACTGCACGGCGGCGCCTCCGGTGACCTCCAGGTCGACCCGATGATCCGGCAGGGCGAGCGATCCATTCCTCTCCACCAGGCGTCCGTCCTCGACCAGTCCTTGAACAACGGCCGGAAAAGAAGGAGGCGGCACCCCGAGACGGCTGCGCAGCTCCTCGCGGGCCATCCCTGGACGGAGAGGGTGTGCGCCGTGGTACGCCTCGAGCTCAAGCGTGGCGCGCGCCGCGATCGCGTCCCACGCGGGGGCGTCGTAGAGCCAATCGCCGAGCCTTCGGGCATCCAGGGTGGCGACATCCGCCTCCGGCGCCATGGTCGCCTTGAGCAGCGCCGCCACGGTGACACCTCGAGGGTACTTGCGCAGCTCTTCCTGGAGGACCTCGCCGGCGGCTCGGCGCTCGAGCGATTCACGCACCACGCTGTCATGCCGTGCGTGCCGGCGCGGCGTGACGTCGATGATCCGGCCCCCGGCGATCGTGGCGGACGGGCTCGGCACGCGAAGGATGAACCTGTCCCCCGCCCCAACCGCGATGGGACGCTCCAGGTAGAGCTGCACCCAGCCCTGCGCCCCAGGTTCAAGCCGGTCGCCCTCCAGCACCACGACCCGGCACGCGACTTCGACGGTGCCCGTGTGCATCAGCAGATCGGCGCCGTGTCGGAGTGGCTGAGGCGCTGAGGCGAGCACTCGCACACTGGCGTCCAGGCGGCGCGTAGGCAAGAGCGTGCCGGGCTGGGCGATCACATCGCCGCGTGCCAGGTCGTCCTTTTCCACTCCCGACAGGTTGGCGGCGACCCGGCTTCCCGGAGTGGCCGCGTCGACCTTGTGGTTGTGCTGCTGCAATCCCCGGATGCGGACCATCCGGCCCCGCGGCATGACCTCGAGCTCGTCGCCGACCTCCAGCGTGCCGTCGACGAGCGTGCCTGTGACGACCGTACCGAAGCCGGTCATTGTGAACACCCGGTCGACCGGCAAGCGCGGCCGGCCGACGTCTGGCCTCGAATCGGCTCCCGCGAGCAGCGCGTCCAGCGCCGCGAGGAGGTCGGCCTTTCCCTCACCGCTCACCGCTGAGAACTCGATCAGCGCCGCCCCCTCCAGCGAGGTGCCTTCGAGCGCCTCGACGACCTCCGACCTCACGAGCTCGAGCCATGCGTCGTCGACCAGGTCGACCTTGGAGAGAACGACCAGGCCGCGCCGGACGTCGAGCAGGTCGATGATCTCGAGGTGCTCTCGGGTCTGCGGCATGACGCCTTCGTCGGCCGCGATGACAAGCATCACGGCGTCCAGCCCGTGCGTTCCAGCCAGCATGTTGCGCATGAAGCGGGCATGCCCCGGAACGTCGACGATCCCGACCTCGAGGCCGCTTGGAAGCCTCAGGTGGGCGAACCCGAGGTCGATCGTCATTCCGCGGCGCTTTTCCTCGGCCAGCCGGTCCGGGTCGATGCCCGTCAGGGCGGTGATCAACGTCGACTTCCCGTGGTCGATGTGCCCCGCCGTCCCGATGACGAAGCTCACGTCTTCTGAGCCCTGAACGCGACCTCCACGGCGTCGAGGAGCGTCTCGTCCTCGCCCTTCAAAACGGTGCGAGGGTCGAGACAGCACGCGTCCTTCTCAATGCGGGCGATCACCGGCGGCTCCCCGTTGCGCAACGCGGCGGCGAAGCGCGACGCAGGGCCGGTCAGCGCGACCAGGACGGTCGGCAGCCCGTGACCAGGGAGCGACCCGCCGCCCACGGCCGATTCGGAGGTGACGAGCTTCGCGCCCACGCCCCGTTCCTGGAGCTTCACCGACCACATGGCCGCGCGGCGGCGCACGTCGTCGACCGAGACGCGGAGCATGCGCTCGACGGGAATCTCGTCGAGA
>DAIPXW010000331.1:0-3317 GCA_036783075.1 Candidatus Dormiibacterota bacterium
AGAGGTCGCGGCGGTCCTGGCCGGCGAGATCCCGCGCTTCGCGGTCAACGCGCCCGCCCTTCCTCCGGAGGAGCTCACCTACCTACGTCCTTTCGCAGTCCTCACCGAACGCCTGGCCGCGCTGCACGTGCAGCTGTTCGGCGGCCGCGTGAGCGCGATCGAGCTCGACTTCGAGGGCGAGCTGGCCGAGCACGACGTCAACCTCCTGGTCGCCTCAGCCATCAAAGGTGTGCTGCAGCCGTTCACCGAGGACAGGATCAACGCGGTCAACGCGCGCCTGATCGCTTCGAGCCGGGGCGTGAAGCTGATCGAGCGCAGGAGCCCGGGACACGCCAGCTACGCGAGCCTGGTCACGATCCGGATGGGCGGACATGAGCTGGCCGGAACGGTCCTCATGGGTGAGCCGCGCGCGGTGCGCATCGACTCGTTCCGAGTCGATCTCGTGCCTGAAGGCCGCTTTCTGGTCAGCCGCCACGAAGACCGGCCGGGAGTAGTGGGCCAGTTCGGCACCATCCTCGGCAAGCACGACGTCAACATCGCGAGCATGCAGGTGGGACGCGACGCGCCTCGTGGCAACGCGATGATGATCCTTGCCGTGGACGACCGCGTCGCGGCCGACGTGCTGGCGCGCCTGCGTGAGGTCGAGGGTATGTCCGACCTCAGGTACGTCGAGCTGGGCGGGCACTCAGATAGCTGACGTCCGCGCGCTGCCCGGACTCAGGTACAGGCTCGCCGAGGCCGGGGATCTGAGCGCACTGGTCGCGCCGCCTTACGACGTCCTGTCCGAGGCTGAGGTGGCTCGACTGGCTGGGCTCTCGCCTTACAACGTGGTGCACCTGACGCGGCCGGGCAAGCACTACGAGCGTGCGGCAGAGGCGTTCGATGGGTGGAAGGACGACGGCATCCTGCAGGCCGACGAAGCCGCCATCTACCTGCACGAGGTCACCTTCGACGGGCGGCGCCGGCTCGACCTGATCGCCGCGCTGCGCCTGCAGCCGTACGAGGACCGCGTGGTACTGCCGCACGAGCGCACTCACCGCGGGCCCAAGGAGGATCGCCTGGCGCTGATGCGCGCGACCAAAGCGAGCCTGGAGCCGCTGTGGTTCGTTTACGAGGACCGCGGCGGCGGGGTCGGGCCGATCATCGAAGCCGCCGGCAAGCGACCGCCGACTGTCGTCTTCGATGGCCCGGAGAGCACCGGGCATCGCCTCTGGACAATCACGGATCCAGCCCTGCACGCGGCTGTGCACGCAGCTTTCGAGTCCCTGCCGGTGCTCATCGCCGACGGACACCATAGATACGAGACCGCCCTGGCGTACGCGGACGAGGTCGGAGGACCGCCGGACTCTGCGCCGCGCTTCACGCTGGCCCTGCTCACCGACCTGGCGGATCCCGGTCTGGACGTGCTTCCGACCCATCGCGTCCTCAAAGGAGGCGTCGCCGTCACTGGCGGAGAGGAAAAGGAGACGCTGGAGGAGACGCTGGAGGCGATCCGGGGCAGGGTGGCGGCGGGTATCTACCGCGACCACCGGTATCAGGTCATTTCGCTGGAAGGGGAGATGGCCCTGGTGGAGTTACACAGCCAGGTGATCGACAACATCCTGGGCAAGCGCAACCCGGAGGAGCTCCTCCTGTACACCCGCGACGCCTCCGAGGCGGTCAGGTGGGTCGACCAGGGCGTGGGCTCGAGCGCCTTCTTCCTTGACACCCCCGACCTGGGCCTGGTTTTGAAGTTGGCGCAGGAAGGGAAGACTCTTCCTCAGAAGAGCACGTATTTCCACCCCAAACCACCGTCCGGGATGGTGTTCTTCCGGCTCGATCCAGACCGACGTTTATAGTTAGGAACCCACAAGAAAATGCCCACCTATGGTTATCGCTGTGGCAGTTGCGGCCACGAGTTCGAGATCCTGCAGAAGATCACGGCAGAGCCGCTGACGACCTGCCCGAAATGCGGGGGCACGCTCTCCAAGATGGTCTACCCGGCGGGCGTCATATTCACAGGCAGCGGGTATTACACGACCGACTACAAGGGCAAGAGCGGCGACGGAAGCTCCAGCAACGGGGTGGCGCCCAAAGAGGAGAAGAGCTCTGAGAGCAAGCCCGCGGCGGAGTCGAAGTCGGAGTCGAAGTCGGAGTCGAAATCTGAGCCCAAGTCAGAATCGAAGTCAGATTCCAAGCCTGAGTCCAAATCGGATTCCAAAACGGAGAAAGCTTCTTAGATGGGTAACATCCAAGCGGTCACAGACGGCGAGTTCGAAAACGCGGTCCTGAAGGCGGATCGTCCGGTCCTGGTCGACTTCTGGGCGACCTGGTGCGGCCCCTGCCGGATGATCGCGCCGATCGTCGAGCAGATCCACGGCGAGCTGGGTGACAAGGTCATCGTGATGAAGATGGACATTGACGAGAACCCGTCCACCCCGATGTCGCTTGGGATCATGTCGATCCCGACCGTGATCATCTTCAAGGACGGCAAACCCGCGGAGCGGACGGTCGGGTACCGGCCGAACATGAAGGGCGACCTGAAGGCGAAGCTCGAAGCTCTGATCAGCCCGGCGGTTTAAGACCGGGCGCCGATTTCTACTACGCCAGGCCTGAGTGTCGGCGCCGATGGCGTCGCCCGGTGCTGGTGGTCGGGTTCAGACGAGCTGTACCGGAGGTACCACGACCTGGAGTGGGGCCGGCCATCCGCGGATGACCAGCGTCTCTTCGAGAAGCTCGTTCTGGAAGGGTTCATGTCAGGGCTGAGCTGGCTGACGATTCTGCGTAAGCGCGACCACTTCCGTCAAGCGTTCCGCGACTTCGAGCCCACCGCGGTGGCACGGTTTAGCGGGCGCGACGTTGCACGCTTGATGGGCGATGCCGGCATCGTTCGCAACCGCGCCAAGATCGAAGCGACGATCAACAACGCGAGGCGCCATGCGGAGCTGGTCGACGAGTTCGGAAGCTTCGCTCATTACGTTTGGCGCTATGAGCCGAGGCCGCGTAGGCGCTTGCTCGACCACGCGGAGCTGATGCAGATTCGCGCGTCCGACGAGCCGGCGGCGATGAGCAAAGATCTGCGGCGCCGCGGTTGGGCGTTCGTGGGTGCGACGACGGTCTATTCCTTCATGCAGGCGATGGGGCTGGTCAACGACCACATTCGCGGGTGCGCAGCAGGAGCAGAGGTCCAGCGTCTGCGCCGCGCCTTCGCGCGACCGCGGTAATCTACCGACGCGCTGGGGATGTACGGGGGCTGGTGCCTCCCGCGGTCTTCAAAACCGTTTGCGGGGCGCTGTTGAGGCGTCCTGGGTGGGTTCGATTCCCATCCATCCCCGCCA
>DAIPXW010000332.1:0-3313 GCA_036783075.1 Candidatus Dormiibacterota bacterium
TACGAGCGACAACCTGGCGGTTTTCGCTCATCGGTGCGCCGGACCACAACTTATGATCGCCGCGGGACATGATGCGCCCGCCAGTTGAAACCAGCTCTGGTCTACCGGCCGTACTGCGCGGCATCGTCGCGGACATGCAGCACGCGTCGGGTGCGGACATCGTGTCCATCTTCCTTTACGAAGAGTCCACCCACACCTATTACGCGCCTTTCGCTACAGGCCAGCCGCAGGAGAGCCTCCTCGATTCGCTGGCGGACATGAGCGAGCAGCTGGCTCGGTACCTTGGAGACTCGGCGCAGGGAAAGGCTCCCGAAGACCTCGGCGTGCACCAGTACGGATCCACGGTCTGGCTCACCGTGACGCGCCAGCGGCTGGTCGCGCGGGATGCTCCTTCCGAGATCGACAGCACCTTCATCCGCCGCTACCAGGTGCAGTCGACGATCGGCCTCCCCCTGCTCTCGGGCGACCGGCTGCTCGGGATCGTGTACCTGAACTACCGCTCGCGCGAGCACGCACCCGACGACTCGCGGCTTCGGGAGCTCGACCGCCGCGCCAACGCCGCCGCGGCCATGGTTTCCGCCGTCCTGGCCGGCGCGGAACGTTCAGCGCTCGAAGGGCTGTCGCGACTGACCTCCCTGCTCACCTCGCCGGTGGGCGACGCGCGGACTGACGCCAAGGAGCTGCGCCGCCTCCTGTCGATCGCGCTGGCGGACCTGTTGATGGCGAGCAACCTCGACGGCGCGGCGCTGTACCAGTTCGGCCCGCAGCGCGGGAGCCTCGAGCTCGTGACCGCGCACCTGAGGGTCGCCGCGCCAGTTCGCGTGGAGCGGCCCGACCTCATGGCCTCGTGGGAGGAGGCGCTCATCAAGACCGTCGCCGGCGTCACGGCGGAGGCCGACCTGCACCCCGTCGCCACGTACGCGCTGGGGAGTCCGGGTGAGCCGCACGGCTACCTTGTCGTGCTGAGCCGCGATCGCCTGGCCACGGTCCGCCGGGCGCCACCGACGGACATGATGTTGAAGGCGGGCGCCGAGCTGATCGGCGGCGCGCTGGCGAGCCAGCGCCTCATCGCGGAGCTCGAGAACAGCAACCGGCTCCTTGGCGCGCTCGGGGACATGACCAGCGCCATGCTCAAGCCCGGGTCGACCCGTCACGAGGTGATCGATGCCGTCGTCGGCCACCTGACCGACGCCGAGGTGCCCGAGTTCGACTTCAACTTCGCCACGGTCTACCTGCTCGAGGAGAGCCAGGACGAGGGCGTGGAGGACGGCGAGACCATGGTCGTTCGCATGGCGGCGGGGGCGGCCACGGCGGCGGCGATCGAGGCGGCCGAGGCGTCGAAGCCTGGCGCCGGCCGGACGTCTTCTGCCCGCGTGCCGCGCTGGGCCCTCGAGGAGGACAGGGTGCTGGCCCCCGAAGACGTCCTCGTGCACGTGGCGCGCACCTGGCAGCCGGTGATCGTCGGACCCCTGCCGCAGGGCCAGCGCCAGACGCTCGCCTTGACCGTCTCCCCGGAAGGGGACCGGGAGAATCGAAGCGACCGCGCAGATGTCTTCGCGGGCGGCATCCCGGTGCCGGCGACCTGGACCGAGGTGCCGATCGTGCGCGGCGACGGCTCGGTGGTCGGACACGTGCTGGCGTGCCTCATCGGCGAGAAGGAGCGGCCGCACGGCCCCGACGAACCTCCTTTCACGCTCGCGGGCGAGGTCTTCGAGCGCGGCGGCCACAAGGACCTGATCCGCATCTTCCTTCCGTTCGGCTCTGACCAGAGCCGGCGCGCGACCGGCATGCTCGAGGTCGGCTACCACCGCTCGTTCGACCGCCGTCCCGATTGGGGCCAGGTCGAGGCGCTGCGCGCCGCGGCGGCGCAGATCGCCGTTGCGGTGGAAACCGCGCGCCTGTACGAGGACGCGCAGCGGCACGCGGAGCAGCTCGAGCTCGTCGTGGACGTGAGCAAAGCCATCGCGAGCTCCATCGACCTCGACCAGACGCTGACGCTAGTGGCGCAGAACCTGGCGCGGCTTGTCAACGCTTCGCTGTGCCAGATCGCGCTCCTGGAGGAGGACCGCGAGGGTTGGTTCGGCGCCGCCGCCTCAGACCTCGAAGATCTGTGGCGCCGGCAGCACGCCGAGCGCTCGCAGCCCTCCTTCGTCTTCGATGTCGTCGACCGGGGCGAGCCGGTGGTCATCGACGACACGACAAACAGCAGCCAGGCCGACGCGGGTTACGTCCGCCTTTTCGGCGTGCGCTCGTTGATGGCGCTGCCGCTGGTTGCGGACGACCAGCCGATCGGGGTCGTCGTGCTCGCCGAGCGCGAAAAGCGTCGGAGGTTCTCGCCGGAGGAGGTGCAGCGCGCTCAAGCCCTTGCGCTCCAGGCAGCGGTCGCGATCAAGAACGCGCGGCTGCACGCGCGGGCTGAGGAGGAACGCCACCTGCAGAAGGACTTCGTACTCATCGGCTTCGGCCAGTGGGGACAGAAGGCTTACCAGCACCTCCTCACGCTCAAGCAGTTCTTCAACTTCAGGACCCACGTCGTCGAGCACGAGTCGCCGGGTGCGCGCGAACGGCTGGGCGCGAAAGAAGAGGAAGTCCGCGCGCACGGCGACTCCTTCTACTGGGACAGCCATTCGTCCCTGGCGCATGACCAGCTCGAGCGCGAGCTCGAGTCCAGCTCGTACGTCATCACGTACATCGCAACGCCGGCGGCGACCCACCTCGCCACGCTCGCGCAGTACTACGACCTGAGCGACGTGGTGCTGATCGAGAAGCCCCTCGGCTCGCCGCCAGAGGACTACCGCGCTTTTCTCGACAAGGCCCCCGGCGGAGTCGAGATAGTCGCCGCCGACCACTACTACTTCAAGCTCGAGGTCCGCCTCCTGCAGATGCTGCTCACCGAGGAGCGGACGCTGCGCAATTTCCTGGACACCGTCGAGGAGATCCGGATCGAGATCCTCGAAGAGCAGCCGCTGGTGGGCGCGGCCGCGGACATCGGCGTCATCGCGGACCTCATCCCGCATGCGTTCGCGATCATCTCCCTCCTCACGCCGATCGACCGCATCAAGCTCGACGCCGAGTCGCCGCTGCTGGTCGGCCGGCACGAAGGACTGACCGGCCAGCGCGAGAGCTACGCGCGCATGAATGCAAGCTTCCAGTACCAGGGCAGGCCGGTGAAGCTCGTCATCGACGTCGGCAAGGGGGCCGACGACGCCAAGTGGATCAAGCTCAGCGGCGAGCGGCGCACGGCGGGCCGGAGCCCCAGCTACAAGTTCGATTTCGGCAAGGGGGAGGCGATCGACGGCACCCAGGCCACCGT
>DAIPXW010000333.1:0-3294 GCA_036783075.1 Candidatus Dormiibacterota bacterium
CAGAGCCAGGGCGCCGATGGACAGCAAGTTCATCACGCTGCTGGCTCCCGCCGCACAGTATCCGGCGCTAGGGCCGCCGTCGCATGAGGACACACCGAGGAAGAAGCCGATTACGACAGTCACCAGCGCGACTCCCACGACAACGACCACCGACCATATCGCAAGCCGTCCGAGCCTGCGCGCGGCCTGTGGCCGGCCGATGGCGAGCCGCTCGGCCGCGGAGGTCAACGCCAGCGGCATCAGGAGGGCCAGCAGCAGGGGCGTCAACACCACAGCCGTCAGCGTCCAGAAGCGCGCCGGATCCTGAACTGCATTCGACACCTGGGCGGTAGGGCTGCTGGCGACGTTGCCGCTGCAGTTGACGAAGAGCAGGAGGCAGAAACCGATCGCGAACAGCGAGGCCCATCGCACGCCCCTCGAAGCGCGGGCCAGGACCCACCGCGCATCCGACGATTGCGCGACGATCCGCCTCCGATCTTGGACGCCGGCGATCAGCATGGCGACGAACAGAGCGACGGACCCGCCGAACAAGCTCAGCGTGACGACCAAAGCCGCCCCGCCGGCGGGAATCGTCCAGCCTGTGAAAAGGTCGGCGGCGGCTACTGCCAGGCCGAGCAGCACCAGGGCCGTCCAGAGCGCCAAGCGGTTCATGGCGAACATGGTTGCACCAGAACGGTATCGACTTCAGTCTCAGTCGGGTCTCAAAACCGGATCTGCCAGGACCAACCTCTGGAAGGCGGCTGTGCTGCCCGCAACGTGACAACGCGACATTCCAGGTGCCAAATCGCCCATCGACAATGCCGGGCGGGGCACCGCATAAATGACCGAGGGTGAAGCTCCCTCCGTTTCGCGCAATCCCAGTACCCCAGCCAACGCCCCAACCGGGGATCGGTCTCGCCTACTGGATGCTCGGCATTTCAGCTTGTCTCGTCGTCGTCGTCGTCGTAGGTGCGCTCTCGGCTGCCGGCTGGTATCGCCCTCTGGGGAGTGCTGCGGCGCCCACGACTGCGACCGGATTGACACCAGACTGGGTGTCGAACCTCCCGTTCAACTGTCTGGGCGGCGTGAGCTTGCGTGAAGGTCCGGCGCCGGAGCTCGCGTACGTCGACGCGGTAAGCACGACCACCCTGCACGGGTACGACCGGGTGACGTTTCAGTTTGCCAACGGCCAACCGGCTCTGGCGGACATCAGCACCCAGAAAAATGCCACGTTTACAGCTGGTGCCGGCGGGCAGCCCGTCACCGTCAAGGGCCAGGGCGGCGCATTGCTGACTTTCCGCAGCGCGGACGGCCACACCAATTACAGCGGACCGACCGACCTCAACACCGACTATCCAGCTTTACTCGAGCTCCGCATGGTCCAGGACTACGAGGGCACCGTGCAATGGGCGATCGGTCTCTCGAGCCCACCGTGCTACCGCATGTACTTTCTGGCCAATCCGGCGAGGCTCGCGATCGACTTCAAATCAGCGTGAACGTGCTCAGGCTGCCGCGGTGGCTGTGAGTCGCTGCGGAACCGGTGTCGCAGCGGCGCAGGCGGGCATCGTGAGGTGGAACACCGAGCCGTCCGGTACGCCTCTTTCCACCCAGATCCTGCCGCCGTGCATCTCGACGATCTGGCGGCTGATGGCCAGACCGAGGCCGGTGCCGATGACTTTCGTCGGGTTCGCCTCGTAGCGCTCGAAGCGCCCGAAGAGCTGGTCGACGAACTCGGCCGGGACGCCCACGCCGTGGTCTCTGACGCTGACCTGGGCGAGCTTGCCCAGAAGCCGCGTCGTGATCAGGATCTCGCCGCCTTCCGGCGAGTACTTGATCGCGTTCGACAGCAGGTTCGTCAGGACCTGGATCAGCCGGTCGGAGTCGCCCAGGGCCCACGGCCGGCCCGGATCGAGGTCCGTCGCGAACGAGTGCGTGTTGCACACCGCCTTCGTCCTGTCGACCACGTCGTTGACGACTGCGTTGAGATCCACGGGCACCATGCGCATCTTCATCTTGCCCGCCTCCAATCGGTCGAGGTCGAGCATGTCGGTGATCAACCTGTTGATCCGCTCGGCCTCCTTGAAGATGTATCCGCTGTACTCGTGCACCTCTTCGACGTTCATGTTCCCCATGTTGATCAGCTCGCTCATGCCCTGGATGCCTGTCAGCGCGGTTCGGAACTCATGGCTGACCAGTGAGGTGAACTCGCTCTTGAGGTGGTCGAGCTTCTCGAGCTCGGCCAGGTTGGACTGGGCGGCTTTCTCCGCGGCGTGCTTCTGGGTGGTGTCCTCGAAGGTGATCACGAAGTAGTCGAGGCTGCCGTTTGTCCGCCTGACGGTGGTTGCTCTCCAGTGCAGCCAGATCCGGGTCTTGTCTGATCGCATCCCGAGGCTGTCCGATTCGATGGTGTTGACCGCACCCGAGGCGAGCGTAGCGAACTGCGCGACGATGCCGGCGGCCTCTTCCGCCGGAAAGTACCGGGTGAGAAGCGAGCCTTCGAGGTCCCGTTCCTCCGTGGCGAGCAGCGACGTCAGCCGGGCGTTGCCCTCGACGATCCGGAGGTCCAGATCCATCTCCGCCAGGCCGCGCGGCGAGCTCGCGAACCAGTGCTTCCGGCTAGTGGCCAGACGCTCGAACATCTCGCGCCGCAGCAGGTACTGGCTGGCGAGGACAAGGCAGAACGTGAGTGCCGCGAGCGCTCCGAAAAGGGCGTCATCTTCGCGTACCGCCAGGACGATGGCAGCGGCGGACGCCAACGCCGCTCCTATGGTCAACCCTGCCGCGACGCGATCTCTCCAGGGGATCTCGGGCCGCGCCCGCACGATCGCCTTGACCCTTCGGCTGACGCTGGAGATCCAGGCGGTCAAAGCCGCCGTCCAGGAGTCCACGAACCCGTCACGGCGGTCATCCTTGACACTGCCTATACCGTGACAGGGCAGCTCGCAGAACTACACATCCATTTAGAGGGCACTTTACGTCGCGAAACGGCGGTTTCCCTGGCGTCCGGGCACGGGTTTGATCCGCCGCCTCCATATGAGTACTCGAGTCTCGCCGAGTTCCTGGCCATCTACGCCCAGGTTTGCCGCTCCATGGCGACCGCGGGGGACTTCGAACGGGTCATCCGCGAGCACGCGCAGGTCATGGCGCAGCAGGACATCGCCTACGCCGAGATCAGCTTCAACCCGAGCCTGCACCCTGGCGACGGTTGGCTGGAAGGCATCACCCGTGGCCGGCGACAGGCACGCGACGAGCACGGCGTCGACGTCGCCTGGCTCGTCGAGATGGTGCGCGGTGCGCCGGTGGGGCAGAACGAGC
>DAIPXW010000334.1:0-3284 GCA_036783075.1 Candidatus Dormiibacterota bacterium
TGGCGGGCACCGCGCTTGATTCTGTCGCGAGGATCGACGGCCGCGGCCGCCGCTCGCGGCCCAAGCGCCTGCTGTCGCGGCTTAACAGCCTGTTCGAAGTGACCGAGACGAGGTGGGTGGAAGAGCATGCGCGCGAATTCGAGGCGCAGTGCCGGGCCGTGCTGCGCCAGCTCGAGGTGGCCATGCGTGAAACGTATTTCTACCCGAGCAAGGTGCCGACCACCGTGCTGGGAGAGGAGGGCAGGGCGATGCCTCAACAACAGCAGCAGGCGGAAAGATGAGGCTCGAAATCGTTCACAGCACCCATTACAGGTACACAGGGCCGGTCGCGGAGACGACGATGGAGGTGCGCCTCCATCCCATGGACGGCGGCCCTCAGCGCTGCCTCGAGTTCGAGCTTGCCGTCAGCTCTGGCGTACAGCCTCGCACCTATCGCGACGGCTACGGGAACAACGTCCACTACTTCAACCTCGTCCGGCCGCACACGAGGCTGGTCGTCACGAGCCGCTCCATCGTCGAGACGGCCGGCAAGCCCGACCCCGAGCCGGGTGAGGAGCTGGTCCAGGACTTCCTGCGCTTCCGCTCGCCGGTCAAGGACGTGCCCGCCATCCGCGAGCTGGCGCGACGATTCCGGATCGAGGACGCCACCTCGGGCCCTGCCGTCGAGGGCGCCCTCGACGGGCTGACCCTCGCCATCAGTCGCGAGTTCGCCTATGACCGGGCCGCGACCAACGTCTACAGCGCGGTCGACGAGGTGCTCGCGCTGCGGGCCGGCGTTTGCCAGGACTTCGCCCACCTCTTCATCGCGGTCGCCCGTGCCATGGGGGTGCCGGCCCGCTACGTGAGCGGCTACATCCACCTGGCCGGCGACAGGGCCGCCACCACCGCGTCGCACGCGTGGGCGGAAGGCTGGGTGCCCGGGCGCGGCTGGGTCGGCTACGACGCCACGCGCCCCGTCCGCGCCTCCGAGCGACACGTGAGACTCGCGGTCGGCCGTGATTACAGCGACGCGGCGCCCACGCGAGGGGTGTACGTCGGGTCCGCCACCGGGACGATGAACGTCAGAGTGCGAACTCGCGAGGTGTCGCCGTCCCACTAAGCCACCGAGCCGGATTTGGAGCTGGAATCCATACTCGAACAGGGCCTGATGCCGTAGCCTTGCGGTCTATGCGCAACTGGGTCGAGATCGCAGGCGAGATCGTGATTATCCGGGGAGGTCCCCCGACCTAGCGCCCGGGCGCTGAGTCGTGTGGACCTCCCGGCCACCAGGTCGGGAGGTTTTTTTATGTCCAAGCGGCGGATCGTCGTCTACGACACGACGCTGCGCGACGGCGCGCAGGGCCCGGCGGTCTCTTTCTCCGCGTCGGACAAGGTGCGGATCGCCCGGCTCCTCGACGGGCTCGGATTCGACTACGTCGAGGGCGGCTTCCCGGGCTCGAACCCGAAGGATGAGGAGCTCTTCGCCACACTCGGCGCGCACCCGCTGAAGCGCGCTCGTCTGGCGGCATTCGGCGCGACGAGGCGTGCCGGCGCGCGGTGCGAGGACGACGCCAACCTGGCGGCGCTCGCGCAGAGCGGCGCACCCGTCTGGACCCTCGTCGGCAAGAGCGACCCGTGGCAGGTGGGCGCCGTGCTGCAGACAACGCCGACGGAGAACCTGGCGATGGTCGAGGAGTCGGTCGCTTACGGCGTGGGCCTCGGCCGCGAGCTCGTCTTCGACGCCGAGCACTTCTTCGACGGCTTTGCGCGTGACGCCGAGTACGCGGTCGAGGTGTGCCTCACCGCGGCCCGCTCCGGTGCGGCGTGGGTGGTGCTGTGCGACACGAACGGAGGCAGCATGCCCGCCGAGATCAGGCAAGGGGTGGAGGCGGTCCGCCGCGCGCTGAAGGAGCTGGACCTTACCGCTCGGGTCGGCATTCACACGCACAACGACTGCGAGCTGGCCGTCGCCAACACGCTCGAAGGTGTCCTCGCCGGGGCTGACATGGTTCAGGGCACCATCAACGGTTACGGGGAGCGGTGCGGAAACGCGAACCTCGTCTCAGTCGTCACCAACCTGGTCCTCAAGCTCGGCCTCGACGCGCTTCCGCCCGCCTCGATCGCAAAGTTCAGCGACCTGTCGCGCACCGTGGCCGAGATCGCGAATCTCTCGCTTCCCTTGCAGCAGCCGTTTGTCGGCCAGGGGGCCTTCGCGCACAAGGGCGGCCAGCACGTCGCGGCCGTCTTGCGCCACAAGGACGCCTATCAGCACATCGACCCCGGGGTCGTCGGCAACGAGGCCCGGGTGCTGGTCTCGGAGCTGTCGGGTCGGGGAAACGTGCTGGCCAAGGCGCGCGAGTTCGGCCTGGAGCTCGACCGCGACGATCCCCAGACGCGGGCCCTGGTCCAGCACCTGAAAGAGCTCGAGCACCGCGGATACTCGTACGAGGCGGCGGACGCGTCGTTCGAGATGCTGGTCCGCCGGCTCCAGCCGGGTTACCGGGCGCCGTGGACTGTGGCGGATTTCACCACCTCCGTCCGGCAGAACGGGGGGGCGGTACACGCCGAGGCGACGGTGAAAGTCCAGGTCGGCGACGCCGTCTATCACACCGCGGCATCTGGAAACGGTCCCGTCAACGCGCTCGACGCCGCGCTCCGCAAAGCGCTCAGCCCGCGCTTCCCGGGGCTGCGGAGAGTGAGCCTGCACGACTACAAGGTGCGCATCATCGACGGGGCCGCGGGTACAGCCGCGACCACACGCGTCCTGGTCGAGTCAGGCAAGGGATCGAAACGATGGACGACCGTCGGTTGCTCGAGCAACATCATCGAGGCGTCGCTGCTGGCGCTGGTCGACTCCCTGGAGTACGCGCACTTCTCGAACGACCGGCACGATTGACGAGGCAACTGGACGACGTTTGCGCCCGCCGGCGCCGCACGGTCAGGACTAGGCGATCGCGACCCGGAAGTCAGAGGCGCCCGCTCGGCCCCGCTTCACCGCGTCCAGCGCGCGCTTCAGGTGCCGGTTGGCACCGACCAGGTCGCCGCGTGACTCGAGGAGCTCGGCGTAGGCCACGTGGCTCGAGCTGAGCCGGTCCGACGCCGCAGCCCCCTCCAGCACCTCGAACGCGGTCTCGTAGTGGGCGTCGACCGCCCGCTCGTCGCCCCGCGCGGTGGCGATCCGTGCCAGCCACAGGTGCGCGTCGGCGACATACAGAGCTTCTGACAAAAGGGTGGCGAGCTCGAGCGCCTCGTTCGCGAAACGGTCGGCCTCGTCGAGGTCCGAGCGCTCGAGCGAGAGCTCGGCA
>DAIPXW010000335.1:0-3283 GCA_036783075.1 Candidatus Dormiibacterota bacterium
ACGTGGAGGGAGCGCCGCGAGGTCGGCCCGGAACAGCGCGCGCGACCGCTCCAGCGTCGGGCGGCCGGACACGCGGCGGCCGCCCGTCATCAGCGGCTCGAGAAGGCTCTGACGCCCGGCCGGCACCGGCTCCTCGTGCAGGCCCATGACGTCGCTGAACGGCTTCGTCCGCCGGAAGACCTGCTTGCGGCCGGGCGCCGTGACCTTGCCGCGCGACAGCTTCATGACCGGCCGGCCTCGATAGAGGACGAGCTTGTACGCGGTGTCGAGGTATGGATAGTCGGCCGACACGCCCATCTTGGTCCCGATCCCGAACGCGTCGATCGGAGCACCTCCGCGGACCAGGTCGTCGATAGCCAGCTCGTCGAGGCTTCCGCTGACGACGATGCGCACGTTCTTCAGGCCGGCGCGGTCGAGCATTGCCCTGGCTCGCCTGGAGAGGGCACCGAGGTCCCCGCTGTCGATCCTGATCCCGAGCCTGCCGCCGGGTTTCATCTGTTTGATGACCTCGATCGCGTGCCGGACGCCGGAATCGGCATCGTAGGTATCGACCAGGAAGGTGGGACGACCCGGAAAATCGGCGGCGAAGGCGCGGAACGCCTCCAGCTCGCTGGGAAACGCCTCGATGTAGGAGTGGGCCATGGTGCCCGCCGCCACCAGGCCATAGCGCTTTGCCGCTTCGACGTTGCTCGTGGAGGCGAACCCGACCATGGCCGACAGTCGCGCCACCTCGATGCCGGATTCGATGCCCTGCGTGCGCCGGAACGAGAAGTCGACCGAGTCGCGCCCGGCGGCGGCGATCACGCATCGCGCGGCCTTGCTCGCGATGGTCGACTCGTAGGTCACGCGGTTCAGGAGAAACGTCTCGATCAGCTGGGCTTCCGGCAAAGGAGCCGTGACCTCGACCAGCGGCTCGCCCGCGAGCGCGATCCTCCCTTCCGGCATCGCCCACACGTCGCCTGTGAAGCGAAAGCTCCGGAACGACTCGAGGTCGGCGTCGGTGAAGCCCAGCCTGTCGCGCATGTAGACGAGGTCCTCCTCCTCGAAGCGAAGCTGCTCCAGGAAGTCCAGGCACGACTCGACCCCGGCGGCGACGATGAACCCGCGCGTCTCGGGCAAGCGACGCACGAACAGGCTGAACGTGGCCTGGCCCGTCATTCCGCGGCGCAGGTAGCTGGCCACCATGTTCAGCTCATAGAGGTCGGTCAGAAGGGCGTTCATTTCCGGCGACGCGGAGTGTTGCATCTCCGGGGCATGCGGCGCGGGCGGCCGGGGCCTTCTATTGTTGTTCTCATGTTTGAAGACGAGACGGCAGTGGCGTGGAAGGCGATGCCCTACCGCGCGCCCGTGGTGGCCGCGGACGGGTCGGAGATCGGTTCCGCCGAGTCGCTCCTCGGCGACGAGGAAGAGGACATCTTCCACGGCATCGCCGTGAAGAGCCACGCGAAAGGACTGATCGAGATTCCCGCATCGAGGATCAAGAAGATCACCGAGAAGCACGTGATCACCGACCTTTCCATCGGCGACGTCGCGGCGCTTCCCGCCTACGTCGAGGAGCGCTGGTTCCACATCGGCTGGGGCGGCCTCTTCCGCAAACACCCGGAGTGGGACAAGACCTCCCGGACCTGACGCCGGATCCGACTAGCTCGTGGCCAGACGCTCCCTGACGAGTCTGCTGAGCAAGCCGATGCCGGTCGCGATCTCCTGAAGCGACGAGCTCGTGAAGTTCAGCCGAAGGCTGTGCGCGCCCTCGGCATCGGCGTGGAACGCGGTGCCCGGGACGAAGCTCACCCCTGCGTCGACCGCCGCGGGCAGCAGCTCTTTCACGGCCACCCGTTCGGGCAACGTGACCCACAGGAACATCCCCCCAGCCGGCTGCGTCCAGCTCACGCCCGAAGGCATCTGGTCGCGCAGCGCCGCGAGCATCGCGTCGCGCCGCGCACGATACGCGGGGCGAAGGCGCTCGACGTGGCGGTCAAGCCCGAAGCCGCAGCAGTACTCGGCGACCATGCTCTGCGCCAGTGCGTCGGTGTGAAGGTCGCGCCCCTGCTTCAACAGCACCAGCCGGTCGAGCACCGGTGCAGGGGCCAGCACGTATCCGACGCGGATGCCAGGGGACAGCACCTTGCTGAACGTGCCGACGTGGATGACGCCGTCTCCGCCGGGCATCGCGCGCAGGGCGACCGGCGTGCTGGAGTCGTACGCAAGCTCGGAGTACGGGTCGTCCTCGATTACGGGCACGCCGTACCTCGCTGACAGCTCGAGCAGGCGGGTGCGGCGCGATGGCGAAAGGGTGACGCCGGAAGGGTTCTGGAACGTGGGCACCATGTAGATGAGCGCCGGGCGCGGCGACCTGGACAACCACTCCTCCAGCGCGTCGACGTCAAGGCCGTCGGCATCCATCGCGAAGCTCTTGAAAACCGGATCGTGGCCCGCGAACACCTGCAGCGCGCCGACATAGGTCGGGGCCTCGACGACGACCGTGCCGGCTTTCGCGACCAGCGCCTCGGCGACCAGGTCGAGGGCC
Organism: Candidatus Dormiibacterota bacterium; assembly: GCA_036783075.1. Classification (GTDB taxonomy): domain Bacteria; phylum Chloroflexota; class Dormibacteria; order Dormibacterales; family Dormibacteraceae; genus Palsa-870. The sequence goes on from DAIPXW010000335.1 coordinate 2,528, forward strand.
TGCTGCGCTCCGGTCGTGATGATCACCTCGCTCGGCGAGCACCGCATGCCGCGCTCGGCCAGGCGCGACGCGACCACCTCCCGAAGCGCGGGCAGCCCCTCGGTCGGGCCGTACTGCAGCGCGGTCACCGGGTGCTTGGAGAGGACCTGTCGCAGGGTTTCCGCGAGCTCCATCGCCGGGAAGAGCTCCGGCGCGGTCAGGCCGCCGCCAAAGCCGATCACGGAGCGCTGGGCGGTGATGGCGAGAAGGTCCCTGATCTCGGAGCGCCGCGGTGGCTTGCCGTCGTGGTCGAGGAGGGCGGGCCAGTTCAAAGCTCGCCGTCCCTCACCCCGACCCTGTCCCCCGTAGCGGGAGAGGGCAGGCATTGGCTCGTCTTTGAAGTCGATTGGCATGGTAGATTGCTAGAGTAGGACCACTAAGGGCCCACACTATGAGCCAAAGCAATCCTAAAACACGAGCCAAGGTGCCGAGCCGACGCCTGCCTGCGTCGCTCACCCTCCTCAACGTCCAGGTCGCGCGCGGCCAGGGCACCGAGCGCCTGTACCGGCAGATCCGTGAATCGATCCGGGATGCCATCATGTCCGGCGAGATCGCGGGCCGGCTCCCCGCGACGCGCGAGATGGCCGCCGCGCTCGGTGTCAACCGCGCCACGGTCGCCCGCGCGTACCAGGAGCTCGAGGCCGACGGCCTGGTGGAATCGAGCGGCGCGCGCGGCACCGTGGTCGTGGCGCCAGAACCGCCAGAGGCGCGCGGCGT
>DAIPXW010000336.1:0-3277 GCA_036783075.1 Candidatus Dormiibacterota bacterium
GCGGCGCCCGCGCCGCCGCCTCCCCCGGCGTGCCATTCCACCCCGTCCAAGCCTTGCTGAGCTCCGGCTCGTTCAAGGCCATGGGGACTATGAACACAGTCGTCGTCGCCGACGAATCGGCGCTGCCCGCCGCCATGGACATCGTGAAAACGCAGATCGAAGACATCGAGAACGCATGCAGCCGCTTTCGCCTCGACTCCGAGCTTTCACACCTGAACCGGAGAGCGGGTGATCCCGTCCTGCTTTCACCGCTGCTCGAGGAGGCGATCGTCGCGGCTCTGGACGCCGCCGAGATGACCGACGGCCTGGTCGACCCGACCGTCGGCCGGAACGTTGAAGAGGCCGGCTACACGGTGACCTTTCGCGACCTTCCGTCCGATGGGCCGGCGATCCAGCTCCTGACGCGCCGGGTCGCCGGCTGGCGTGCTCTGACCTACGACCCGGTGGCGCACACGCTGCGCGTCCCAACCGGCGTTGCGATCGACCTCGGAGCCAGCGGCAAGGCGTGGGCCGCCGACCGTTCCGCAACCGCGGTCGCGGACAAGCTGGGCGTATCGGTCGTCGTCGAGTGCGGGGGGGACATCGCCGTCAGGGGACCGTTGCTCGAAGGTGGATGGCCTGTCCGCGTCGCGATCGACGAGGACGCGGCCGATGGGCAGGACATCCTCGTGTTCGACGGAGGCCTGGCCACCTCGGGGACCAGCGCGCGCAGATGGCGGCGCGGGGGGATCGAGATGCACCACATCATCGACCCGTCAACCGGACTGCCAGCTCAGACGCCGTGGGCGATCGTCTCGGCCGCCGCCGCAACATGTGTGGAGGCGAACGCGGCCGCGACCGCGGCGCTGATCATGGGCGAGCGGGCGATCGCCTGGCTCAACGCGATCAACATCCCATCGCGCCTGGTCGCCGTCGACGGAGCAGTCCTTTACGCGGGCAGCTGGAGCGCATAGCGCTTCGTGACGGTCCACATGCTCGCGGCAACGGCTGCGAGCTCTCCGAGCTGGTTCTGGTATGCGACGCGCGGCCTCGGCGCGGCGACGCTCATCGTCTTGACATGCACGGTGGTGCTCGGCATCGTCACGGCGACGCGCTGGATCGGCCAGTCGACGCCGGGCTTCGTCGTGGCCGACCTGCATCGCAACCTCAGCCTCCTGGCGCTGGCGCTGCTCACCGCGCACATCGTCACCACGGTCCTCGACCCGTTCGCGCACATCACCGTGCGCGACGTGATCATCCCCTTCGGCGCCGCTTACAGGCCCGTTTGGCTCGGCCTCGGCGTCGCTGCGATGGAGGTGATGGTGGCCATCGCTGCGACAAGCCTCCTGCGCAGTCGGGTAGGCCCGCGCGCGTGGCGACTCATCCACTGGACCGCGTACGCGTCGTGGCCGCTCGCCGTGATCCACGGCCTCGGCACGGGCAGCGATTCGCGTGCGCCCTGGCTCATCGGGGTGGTCGTGGCCTGCATCGCGGCGGTCCTGGTGGCCCTCGTCCAGCGCATCCGCGAAGGCCAGCCCTCGACTTTGCTCATCCGCGCGGCGGCAGCGCTTGCGGTCGTGGCCGTTCTCGCCATCGGCACGGGCTGGGCCTTCAACGGGCCTTTCCAGGCGGGCTGGTCGGCGAAGGCGGGGACTCCACCCGTCAAGGTCGCCGCAAGTACCGGGCCGGTTCATCCCGGACCGGGAGGCTTCAGCGACCCTCTGATCGGGGTTTTGGTGCGTGACTCGGCCGGTAATGTCCAGATCTCGATGCGCGATACGGTCGACACGGCGCTCACAGTCGCGGTGCGGTCGCCCAACAACACCAGCGAGACACTTCCGGTCGTGACCATCGCGCGAGACGGCCGGGTGCTGTGCACGGTGCCGGCGACCCCCGGCACGTCGCTCTATGCCGTGTGCGGCACGACCCGACTCACCATCGACGTGTACGGTCCGGCTCCCGTCCTCAAAGCCGGGGGGCAGATCACCGGAAGGCTGGACACCTCGGGGCCGCTCAACTGATGACCACCACGATCGAGAAGGCCGTGGCGCCCGCGCCCGCGCAGCGCCGTGCCGTGGGCCTGCGCCTGATGGCCGGACCCGCGCAAGCGAACGGGTACGAGCGGATCGCGGACCACGAGCGCCGCCTTGGGCCGCGACCTGAGGGCGGGGCGCCGTTGATCGAGGTCCTCGCACGCAGCGGGCTGCGCGGGCGCGGAGGGGCGTGGTTCCCGACGGCGCGAAAGTGGGCGGCCGTCGCGAAGAGCTCGCATGAAGACGCGGTGGTGGTCATCAACGCCTCCGAAGGCGAGCCGCTCAGCTCCAAGGACAAGGCTTTGATGAGCCAGCGTCCCCACCTCGTGCTGGACGGCGCGACGCTCGCGGCCGAAGCTGTGGGCGCATCCGAGATCGTGCTTTACCTCTCACGCGGCTCGCGCACGAAGGAGCGAGCCGTGGAGATGGCCCTGAAGGAACGCGAGCGCTCCAGCCGGCCCGGACCGCCGATCCGGTTGGTTCGTACGGCGCATCGGTACATAGCGGGAGAGTCTTCGGCGGCCATGAACCGCGCGTCCGACGGACCGTCGAAACCCAGGTTCAGCCTGCAGCGCGCGGCGGAGAAAGGCGTCGACGGACGTCCGACTCTCGTCCAGAACGCCGAGACGCTCGCGCACGTCGCGATGATCGCCCGCTACGGAAGCGATTGGTTTCGCAGGCTCGGAACGGAGCAGTCTCCAGGCAGCACGCTGATGACGTTGTGCGGCAACGTCAGGAATCCGGGAGTCTACGAGGTCGACCTCGGCGCGACGCTGGGAGGCCTGCTCGCGGACGCGGGCGGGACGGTCACGCCTCCCGCGGGTGCGCTGATCGGCGGTTACTTCGGGACCTGGCTTTCGCCCGGAATCCTGGCCGGCCTGCCGCTCGACGTCGATCGCCTCCGCTCGCAGCACGGCGCCGCGCTGGGATGCGGGGTGGTCGCCGTCCTTCCGCAGGGGGCGTGCGGTATCGCGGAGGCGACGAAGATCCTCACGTATCTCGCGGCCGAGACCTCCGGGCAGTGCGGTCCGTGCGTCAACGGGCTGGCCGCGCTCTCCGAGACGATGGAGCGGATCACGGCGTCACAGGCGGATCCGAGCGACGTAGAGCGCGTGCGCCGCTGGATCGAGATGGTTCGCGGGCGAGGCGCCTGCCATCACCCCGACGGAGCGATCGGCCAGCTCACCAGCGCGCTGAGCGCATTCGCCGAGGACCTGCAGAGACATGTCGCCGGGCGACCATGCGGGGGTACTAGGGTGGCGGGG
>DAIPXW010000337.1:0-3273 GCA_036783075.1 Candidatus Dormiibacterota bacterium
TACGGCAATCGTCGGCAAGATCGAGAGAGCGTGAGTGAGTATTCCAGTATCCGCATAGATATCCGAGCGGATGAGGTACTCATTTCGGCATGCCAGCGCGTGGCAGCAGCCGTGGATCGCATGTCAGGTGATCAGCTGGTCCCTCTGAGCCTTGGTCAGCCGTGCCACCACCAGGTCGTAGGAATGCTCGATGAGCTCCAGCATTTCCTCATCAGGCACTGAGCCGTCGAGCGTCACGGTGTTCCAGTGCCGCTTGCTGAGGTGGTAACCGGGCCTGACCCCGGCGTAGCGGGAACGCAGGCTAACGGCGAGATCGGGATCACACTTGAGGCTGACGCTGCCGGGCACCTCGCCGAGCGGCAGCAGCGCGAACATCCGACCGGCGACCTTGAAGACCGCCACCTCGTCGCCGAACGGGTAGTCCTCTACCGCTCCCGGCTTGGCAGTGCAGGCCGCCATCACCCAGTCACGCCGCGCACCGGTCATCTCCTGCTCACCTGCCCAGAACTCAGGCTCCCCGGTCTCTCATAGAGTCTGGCACGGGGCCGCCGAGAGAGAAATAGCACTGCGGACGTCTGAGCCCGACACACTACCAGCGGCATGAGAGGACGAGCCTGGGCGATGCCATTCGGCCAGTGCTGTGGCGTACCGCAAGGTAGTTTGGCCGCCGGGTTATTGAGGATCGCTGCTGGGACGAACGCGATCGTCGGCCCGGGCTGGAAGACCGGAACTGCAAGTCCATCGTCTAGACCGTTCCCGAGGGTTATCCTGACGTTAATCGACTCGTGGCGCGTGGGCGGCCGACGCCGGAACTGGTTGGTCACAGGTTTCGCGGCGGCAAGGGCTGCGGCCTTACTAAGGACACGGGACCTGGGGGGTCTGAGGCGATGCAGACCGGAATCAACATGCTGCCGCCGGGGGGTGATCTGCATGCGGACGGTTGAGTTTCCCGTTGAGGCAGGCGGTACGGTGCTGGTGCAAGTGCCGGACGAGCAACCGGCCGGGCCAGTAATGAGGGGCAGAGCGGCTGAGGCGACCATCGATCGTGCAGACCAGACTTTCGAGATGGCCTTGAGTACGATCCGTACAGTCGCTAATGGAGTAGTCCTCCAGTTGAAAGACATCGCGGTGCGGCCGCAGCAAGTCACCGTTGAGTTCGGAATCGAGCTCACCGGCAAGATGGGCTCAATGCTAGTGGCCGCGAGCGCCTCGGCTCAACTAAAGGTGAGTTTGACATGGCAGCCAAAGGAAGCCGAGTAAACACCGGAAGCCGCTACGCCAATGCGGTGACAGGTATCCCGCTCGCTGCTGCTTTCGGCGCACGGCCAGATACCGCCTCTGCGTCTTTTGCGGCCGAAGGGCACGGTCGACCTGTGGCGGTTCGGCGTTCCCAGCTGACTGCGGGCAAGCGAAGTCCGCATATCGCTAGCTTTACAAGGTGGTGTTGATGAGCGGGCTGACGTATCTGGATCTGGACCTGATGTTCACCCGGTCTGAGGCCGGCTACCGGGTCCAGGTATTGCGGTCGCCGGCCGGTGATGGCCAGTTGGCCGTCTTCGACGCGCCGTTCACCGACTTGGAGCTCGAGAACTTCGCGCTCAAGGTCGGCAGGTTCCGGGCCCGGACACGGCGCGTCGAAGCAGCGCCGGTCGCAGCGGCGAAAGATGTCGGCTCGCGGTTGTACAACGCCGTGTTTGCTGACGAGGTACGTGAGTGCCTGCGGCGAAGCCTAGATCATGCGCGGGAGGAGAACGCGCAGTTGCGGATACGGCTCAGGCTTTCTGACTGCCCGGAGCTCGCCAACCTGCCGTGGGAGATGCTGTACGACCAAGGCGATGACTGGTTCATCGCCCTGTCGAACATGACTCCGGTAATCCGCTACATTCAGCTGCCAGATCCGCCGCGAGCGTTGCACGTCACCCTGCCGCTGAAGGTTCTGGTCATCCGGTCCGAGCCCGCTGATTGCCCGGAACTTGATCTTGAGGCCGAGTGGGCGCATGTCGCCGAGGCACTCAGCGGACTCACCGACGCCGGGGCGATCGCCTTTACCGAGCTAGCTTTCTCAACGATGGGCGACCTGCGCCGCGCCCTCGTGCGAGACAGCTTCCATGTGCTGCACTACATGGGGCATGGCGGATTCGATGAGCAGACCGGCGGAGTCCTGCTGTTCACCGACCAGAGGGGCCACAGCGTCCCGGTCACCGGCGGAGACCTGGGCGTGCTCTTGCGTGACCACACCAGCATGCGGCTGGCCGTCCTCAACGCGTGCGAAGGCGCGCGTACAGACCCGGCCGATCCCTTCGCCGGGGTGGCGGACACGCTGGTGCGCCGGGGCATTCCCGCTGTCGTGGCGATGCAGTTCGAATTCAGCGACGACGCGGCCGTCGAATTCGCGCCTGCGCTGTACGGTGCGCTGGCCGCCGGACTGCCCGTCGATGCGGCGGTCGGAGAAGCACGCAAGGCGGTCTACACGGTCAGCCCGCTCGAATGGGCCACTCCGGTCCTCTACCTTCGCGCAGCCGACGGCCAGCTTTTCGACATCACACAGGACACACGCCCACCGCCCCCGCCCGAGAATCCAGAGGGCGACGCGGGCAACGCCGAAAAGGACTCAACTACAAGGCACGAAGGGCCGACCGCCGAGCAGAACCTCGCCCAGGCAGACTCCTTCTGCGAGCGCCAGCGCTACGCCGAAGCCGAGGCCGCATACCGCGATGCCATCGCTCTTGACCCTGCGCTGGCACCCGCGTACGTGGGCCTCGCCGCCGCCTTGCACGGATTGCAGCGGCACGCGGAGGCGGATTTCGCCTACCAGGCAGCAACCCGCCTCGATCCCAGCCTCCCCTCTGCACATAGCAGCCCGCCTCGTCCTCCAGATCAGCAGGAAATTGCCCGTACGGCTGTGATCTCCATTAGCCGACGACGGGAGGAATGGCGAGATAAGTTTGCGGCTTATCTGGTAGTGATCGATGGCGACGAAGTCGGGAAAATTCGGCAAGGACAGCAATGCGAGTACCATGTTGCTCCGGGAAGCCACCGGCTCCAACTTAAGATTAACTCTGGCTCCAGCCCGGTCGAAGTTGTCACGCTGAACACCGGCGAACGCGCTAGATTTATCTGCAGCGCCAACTGGTCGACGCGGCCGAGCGTCAAGGGCCCGGCGACCTCTCGGCCTTGTTGCGATCCGCTCCGACCTGGACGGTCAACTAACCCGTCACGCGCGAAGCCGCATAGTCAGCCAGGCGCAGATCCGGAGCCCGGCCGTTGCGATTC
>DAIPXW010000338.1:0-3228 GCA_036783075.1 Candidatus Dormiibacterota bacterium
ACGTGGTGCTCATGGGCGAGAACAGCCTGGAATGGATCTACTGCGATTACGGGATACAGGCGGCCGGCGCGGTCGCGGTGCCGATCTACTGGGGAACGGTCCCCGAGATGACGCAGGTGATCGCCGCCAACTGCGAAGCCGTGCTCGCGATCGCATCCGACGCCAAGATGGCCGCCAAGCTGAAGACGGGCGAGACGTTGAAGCGGATCGTCCGCATGGACGTCGAGGTGGCGGGTTGGCTCGAGAACGCGCCCTCGCACGTGGACGACGTTGCGGCCCGACTCAAGGCGATCGCGCCAGACGACGTGTGCACGATCGTCTACACCTCCGGTACGACTGGAGACCCGAAAGGCGCGGAGCTCGCACACCGCAACTTCGTCGACAGCACCCGCGCGGTGCTGCAGGCATTCCCGTTGGGACGCCGCGACTCGACGTTGACCTGGCTCCCGTTCTCCCACGTGTTCGAGCGCATCAACGGCACTTTCGCGGTCCTGATGTTCGGCGGCCAGATGTGGCTGTCGCACGGAGTCGATCACCTCGCCGAGGACCTGGCGACGGTGCCGCCGACGATCATGCTCAGCGTTCCGCGCGTCTACGAGAAGATGCACGCCGCCGTCATGCAGCGCGTCCGCGAAACCGGCGGCTTCCGCCACTCCCTTTTCAGCTGGGCGATCGACGTGGGCACCCGCTTCTCCCACACCCGGAAGCCTGGGCCGTTGCTCGCCGCACAGCACCGCCTGGCCGACCGGCTGGTTCTGGCGCCGCTCCGCCGCCGGCTCACCGGGGGCCGGCTGCGCTTCTTCATCAGCGGCGGCGCGGCCCTCGCCCGCGACATCGAGGAGTTCTTCTGGGCGATCGGCGTGCCGATCCTGAACGGATGGGGCATGACCGAGACCTCGTCGGGCGCGTGCTCGAACACGCTGAGCGATCACAAGTTCCTGACCGTCGGAAAGCCGTTCCCGGGCATCGAGCTGAAGATCGCCTCCGACGGCGAGATCCTGGTCAAGAGCCCGGGGAACATGATCGGATATCACGACAACCCGCCGGCGACGGCCGAGATGCTCAGGGACGGCTGGATCTACTCCGGAGACATCGGCGAGCTCGACGGCGACGGCTTCCTCAAGATCACCGACCGCAAGAAAGACCTGATCAAGACCGCCGTCGGCAAGTACGTCGCGCCCCAACCGCTCGAGTTCGAGATCCAGCGCGACGAGCTGGTCGAGCAGGCGGTGATCATCGGCGAGGCGAGGCCCTACGTCACGGCGCTCATAGTGCCCGACTGGCCGGCTGTGGCAAGACACGTGCCAGGCCGGCCTGAAGACCTGGTCGACGACCACCGTGTGATCGAGCTCATCAAGCCCGACGTCGAAGCCCTCAACAAGACGCTGGGCAACTGGGAGCAGGTCAAGTACTTCACCCTTCTGCCCCGCGCATTCACCGAGGAGGCGGGCGAGATCACGCCCACCCTCAAGATCAAGCGGCGGGTGATCGCCCAGAAGTACGCGGCTCAGATCGAATCCATGTACGCGGGAAAGGCGAAACCCTCGTAGATTTGGCTCCGTGGCCGGCCCTGTCGACCTGTCCGAGCTTCATACGGCGCTCGACCGCCTGCGGCCGCAGCTGTGCCACTGCGGGCTCAAGGGCGAGTGCCTGGGCTGCAAGGGGATCGAGATGGTGCGCGCCCAGGCCGAAGCGGTCGTCGCCGCCGCAAGCCAGCCGATCCTGATCCAGGTGGCGCAGGAGTCGGCGATGAAGGATATGGCGACGCGCTTCCAGGCGATGTCCGAGCGCCTGATGTCAGACCCCGAGATCCGCCACTCCGCGGAGCAGATGCAGGAGCGACTCATGGCCGACCCTGAGACCCGCCAGCTCCTCGAAGAGCTGATGCGCCGGCTGGGCGCGCCGCCGGACGAGCTGCCAGGAGGCTGACCGGCTCAGGGCTTGACGCGGGTGCGGTGCACGATCGATGCGTCTTCGGCTCCGAGCGCCTCTTCCTCCTCGACGTCGACGACCTGAGGCTGGAACAACCGCTGCGCGATCAGGGTCGGGACGACCGCCGACAGGATCACGACCGTGAGGAGCTGTGAGTACTGCGCCCGCGTCACGAGCCCGTGGTTGAGGCCGTAGAGCGCGGAGATCGACCCGAAGGTCAGGCCAGTCGCCATAAGGAGAGTGAGGTAGTTGCGATCCCGGCGGCCGATCCCGAACGCGGTGGCGACCGGCCACACGCCGGCCAGCTTGGAAGCCATCTTGGTGAGGAACAGGAGTCCGATCACCCCGGCGCCTTCCGCCAGCGCGGGCACCGATATGAGCAGGCCGGCTCGCAGGAAGAAGAACGGCGTGAGAAACGCGAAGGCGATCGAGCGCATCCGATCCACCAGCACGCGGTCGCCCAGGAACACGCCCGCAGTGGCCAGTCCGATCAGGTACGCGGGGAGCACGGCCTCGCTGCCCGCGGCGGTGGCAAGGGCGCCGAGCCCCAGCAGCACCACGAACAGGAACTTGATCTCGGGCTCGCTGACGCGATGTCCCAGCGTGCGCATCACGTAGCGGAGTGCTGGTGACACCGCGACGAGCGCGATCGCACTCACCGCGGCGAAGACCACGAGCAGGAAGCTCACTCCGGCGAACAGGGCGCCAAGTGCCAGCACCGTGCCGAGGTCGGTGACGAAGCACGCAGCGAGGATCAGCTTGCCGAGCTCTGCGCGGTTGAGCCCGGTCTCGACCATCACCGCGTACACGACGGCCACCGAGGTCGTGCTCAGGGCGATTCCTGCGATCTCCGCGGCATGGAACGTCCAGTGGAGCGCGAAGAAGCTGACCAGCATCGCGCCGGCGAACGGCAGGGCGAAAGAGACGAACCCGATCGCAAGGCTCGCCTTCCAGTGGAGCCGCAGCGACACGGGATCGATCTCGGCCCCGGCCAGGAAGGTGAGCGTGACCGACCCGACGCTCGCGAGAAAGGTGGTGAACGCGGTCTGCTGGACCACGTCTGACACGCCGGGTACGTTGCCGGCCACCGCCCCCACCAGGATCTCGGCCAAAGCCACCGCGATGCCGGCGCGGATGCTGATCACGGACGCGAGCAGCGCGAGGGCCATCCAGACCGCGGCGATCGTGTACGGATTCAACTCCTTCCTCCTCCAGCGAATGCGACTTGTGATTCGTTGGTAGAGGCCATCAGCCGGGCCGTCAGACCCGGCGGTTCAAGGAGCGAGCCTCATCGCG
>DAIPXW010000339.1:0-3227 GCA_036783075.1 Candidatus Dormiibacterota bacterium
CCCAGATCGAGATTCTCGCCCCGAACTCCAGGGTCATCTACCTGCCCGTGGGCGACGGCCTCGACAAGTACTCGCTGTACCGCGAGGTCCCGGCCTTCGCGGCGCGGGTTCTTGCATTCGCGGCCGCCGAGGGGATCGCCTACGACCTCCTCTACTCGCACTACTGGCTCTCCGGAGAGGTGGCGTGCCTTCTGCGGCCGCGGCTCGCAACCGGCTGGGCCCACGTCGCCCACACCCTCGGCCTGGTCAAGAACCGCAACCTCGCGGCCGGCGCGCGCCCCGAGCCCGAGCTGCGGATCCGCGTTGAGGCGGAGATCGCGCAGCAGGCCGACCTGCTCATGGCGTCGACCGAGGACGAGGCACGTGACCTGGTCGAGGCTTATGGGGCGGACGCGGAGCGGATAGCGATCGTGGCACCGGGTGTCGACCTGTCGATGTTCCAGCCCATGGACCGCGATGAAGCCCGCCGCGAGATCGGTTACGGGAGCGGGCGCCTGCTGCTCTTCGTGGGCCGCCTCGAACGCCTGAAGGGTGTTGAGATCGCGATCCGCGCCCTCGCTCTGCTCCGCGACCGCCAGCACGACGACGTCCGCCTTCTCGTCCTGGGTCAGGACAGCCGCGAAGGCGACGAGAGCGAGATGGAGAGGTTGAAGGCGGTGGCTTCAGAGGCGGGCGTGAGGGAGCGTATCGACTTCGTCGGCTCGGTCGCCCACCACGAGCTCCCGTACTTCTATGCGGCGGCCGACGTTTGCGTCATGCCTTCATACAGCGAGTCTTTCGGCCTTGTCGGCCTGGAAGCGCAGGCCTGCGGCTGCCCGGTGGTGGCCTCGGACGTTTCCGGCCTGCGCTCAGTGGTTCGTGACGAGGTCACCGGCTACCTGGTGCAGGGCTATGACCCCGCCGCCTACGCCGAGCGCATCGGCAGGCTGCTCGCGGATGGCGAGCTGGCCCAGCAGATGGGCCGCCGGGGACGGTTGCTGGCACAGCGATACTCGTGGTGGCGCACCGCGGACCGGATCGAAGAGCTGTTCGAGGTCCTCTCCGCGCGCAGTCAGGACCTGGTCCACGCCGGCGCACGGCAGGAGTAGGGAAAGGACTCCGGGTCGAACCTCGTCAGCGCGACAGGTCGCGTCCCGTCGGCGTTCATCAACCAGACCTGGTCGCCGCTGACGAAAGCAATTTGGTGGCCGTCGGGTGACGGCACCGGCTCCGCGAGGTCGATGTTCGAATCCGAAGGGAGGCCGGACGCGGCGTTCAAAGCCGCCGGCGGCGCGACCACGCTGACGACGAAGGCCTTGTGCACGATTCCGGCCGGGGCTTCGGTCGCCGCCGCGAAGACGATGTGGGTCGAGTCGGGAAGCCATGAAGGCGCTCCGAGGTCTCCGGTCGCGATTGTCGTCGTGGACGCCGAACCGGTCAGGTTTCGCACACGAAGGCTCGTCGTGTCGACGTCGCTCCGAAGGTAGGCGATCCGGTTCCCGGCCGGGGCCCACGTCACGCTGCCGACAGGCGCGGTGTCAGCCGCCAGTTCGTAGCGTGCTCGAAGGCCGACGTCGTAGCCCCACACCTCGTCAGGCGCAGATGCGCCCTGGACGAACGCCAGGCGCAGCCCATTGGGCGCGACCGCGGCCTGCGCGACGTCGGTTGCGATCACGTCGTCCAACCCGTCGTTGGAAAACCGGTGAAGCACCCCCGCGTCGTCGATGTAGACGTACCCCATACCTGATGCGAGGGCAGCGGCCCACGGTCCTTTGAAGCCGAGCTGCAAAGAGTTTTCGCCCGGCATCAGCTGAGCCCAGGTCTCGCCATCTCCCTGGATCAGAAGGCTGTTTCCGTCCGGGGACCAGTTAAAGGCGTGGACGGCGCCGTCGTCGAAGAGCTGGCGGGGAAAGCCCGCCTCGTTGACAATCCACAATCCACCCGGTGTGCCGCCCGCGCCTTCGGTCGCGAACGTGACCCAGTGGCGGAGCGTTCGCGACGGCCCCGTCGTGAAGTCCACGGTGAGGTCGCGATCCAGCTGGTTGCCATCGACGTCAAGAGCAGCGGTGTTGACGGCCAGCTCGTACCGCGAGCTCGGCGCAAGCAGCTCTGAGGGAGCGATGATCGCGCGGCGGCCGTCAGTTGGATCCAGCCGTACGCTGAAGGGCACGGTGGGGTTGAAGGTGAGCGCGGACCTGAGGGTGGCCGGGTCCATCTCGCGTGTGAAGTCCATCGTCAGATAGGCGGCCGGGTCGACCCCGGTATCGCCGGCGGATGGCGTCGAGGCCGCGACCGACGGCGGCCCCTCCGTTACGAACGACCAGTGGTGACGAAGGGTGTAGGTGTTACCGGCCAGGTCCTTGTAGCCCGAGTCGAGGATCACCTCGTAGAGGGTGCTGGTCTGCAGCGTCGAGTGCTCGTAAACGAGCTGACTGGGACTGAGCCAGCGCACATCGCCGCTGGTCTCTGGGGCAAGGCGCAAGCGGCTTTCCACCGAGGCCTTGTCGACGGCGTGGTCGAAGGAGATCTTGATCGGCGCCGCCGTCGAAACGTCGATCGACCCCCGCTGGGGGGAGTAGTCGACGATCTGCGGCGGGTTACCCCCACAAGCGACCGACGTCAGGAGCACCGACACGACTCCCGCCGCGGCGAGCAGGCGCCTCTTCCGCGGGCCCTCCCACTCCCGGGTCGGTCCCTCCCCCAACCGACGCGCCTTTCGCCAGGCTAGGCGGAAAAGAAACGTCAAGCAACCCACCCTGTTAAGGGCTCAGCCGCGCCCTTAGAGGTATGACTTGAGCCGGGCCCTCATCTCCTGCGCGAGCTGCTCGAGGCGCGAGGAATCGACGAAGAGCAGCGAGATGCTCGGGATCTGGTCGATCGCGCCCTCGATGCCCTGCAGCGATGGGTCGGCGGCCCCGAGGATGTCCTTCACCTTGCGAGCGCGGTTGCCCAGCGCATCCTCGGCCATCGCCTGGAGCTCGGTGACGATGGCCGCCCAGTCGAGCTGAGGGCCGCCGGAGCGCGGCGGTGTGGTCGGCGCGACTTGCATGGTCGGCGGCGTCGGCTGCGTGTAGGACGACGAGTAGCCGCCGGTCGGGATCTGAGCTGTCGGCGGCTCGGGGGCCATCGTCGGGATCGGGATCACCGGGATGGTCGGCATCACCGGCTCGGGGGCGGGCGCCGGCGGCGCCACCGCCTGAGTGGGCGGCGAGTTTCGCGGACCGCGCTGGCCGCTCACGATCTCGTCG
>DAIPXW010000340.1:0-3214 GCA_036783075.1 Candidatus Dormiibacterota bacterium
CCGGTGTCGATCACTCGTGACGGCGGTGCCACGTGGGCGCAGGTCGGCTTCGGGCTCGTCTTCAACAGATTGATGTTCACGACGCCAGACGCCGGCTGGGCGCTCGACGCGGTCTCGAACCTATGGACGACCGCCGACGGCGGCGCGCACTGGACGCAGCTGGGGCTCTACAGCCCACCCTCCTGAAACGGATCGGCAGGACGCTGAACGTCAGTGTCGAGCCTTTCGGCCGGATGAGCGCGAAGACGCTGGCCGAGGTCCGTCGCAACGCGGAGTCGCTTGCGGGTTCGCTCGGTCTGGCCCGCGCCACGGTCAAGGTGGTCTAGGCGGCGGTCGCGGCGTCTTTACCCCTCAGGCTTACTGGGTGCTGGCGCGGGGCAGCGGCTTGACGACCCTGAGCTGCGACTCGCGCTTGCGGAGCCGCCGGGCACGCTTCCAGCGCTCGGTCGCCACCGAAGCGCCCCAGTAGGCGACCACGAGCACCGCCATCAGCGCCTGCACCGCGGCCACCGTGATGAACGCCGCCTCGATGCCGTAACCGCTCCGCCGCAGGCCCACGGCGAGAAGACCGGCCCCCAACCCCATCCACGGCCGGATGGCCCATGAGCCGGGCAGGAGGCGGCGATCGGCGAGGATCAGCGCGGCGACGAACCACATCGGACCGCTATCGAGCTGGAACAGGTAGTCCCAGCGAAGCGTGTAGACGGCGAAGAGTCCGCCCGCCAGAAACGTGATCAGGACGACCAGGCTCAAGCGGCGCGCGTACATGAGCCAGGCCGCACCGATCGCGACGGCGAGCAGAGAGGTCGCGAACACAGGACCGGGCACATTGCCGACGTACAGGCGAATCGGGTCGATCGGCGCCGAGGCCGGGCTGAAGAAGTGGTACCAGACGTTGATCGGGTCGCCGAACTGCAGGCCGCTGGCGGGGTTGATGTACTTGAAAGGCGCGCCGCGCGTGATCAGGGCGACGCTCGCATACGCGAGGAGGCCGGCCTGCGCGCGAATGGCTGGAATGAAGCGCGCGCGGAGCAGCTCGAGGATCACCGCGATGATGGCGATCTCCACGCTCGTGACGAAAGCCGCGCCAGTCCCCACCAGGGCGACCCCGAACACGGCCGCGATCAGCGGGCTCGCCCGGATAGGCGGTCTGTGCTTGCGCCAGGCCACCAGGGCGAAGGCCTGGCCCACGGCTCCGATACCGAGGGCGATCGCAAGCATCTCCAGGGCCGGAGCCTTGAAGATGATCAGACCAGCGATCACCGGCGGGGCGAACGCGATGCCTGTGATCAGGTCGGCCGGCAGCGAGGCCGGTTTGAACGCGGCGCGGTCCAGTGCGGCCGCGGCTCGAGCCAGCACGCCAGGGATTGTAGGCAAATCGACCCGATCGGCGGCCAGGCGGCCAGGGTCGCCCGGAGGCGGCTTGCGTGATAATCGGCTGCCAGTGTCGCTTCTCGGCAGACGTCCCATCGCGACGCTTGCGACGTTGGGGGTGCTGATCATCGGCTCTCTCGGCGTCGTCTCCGCCGACCTCGCGCCCTCGACCTGGGTGCCTTTGAAGGCGCTTCCGCACCAGGGTCGCTCGGCGATCTTCGCGCTGAGCGTCGATCCATCGAACAATCAGCTGCTGCTCGCGGGCAACTCCGAAGGGACGCTGTTGAGAAGCGCGGACGGTGGAACGACGTGGTCGGTCGTGCACAACGGCAAGACCCTTTTCAACACTATTGCGTTCAGCCCGTACAAGCCTGGCCTGGTGCTGGCGGGGTCTCGCGGCGGTGGCGCGCTGGTGAGCACGGACGGCGGCGCGACGTGGGGCAACGCAAATGGTCTCGACGGTCGCTCCGTCCGCACGTTCGGCTATTCGCTCACGCTGATCGTCGCCGGAACCGACAAGGGCGTGTACGTGAGCCAGGACGGGAGCACGTGGTCGCTGTCAGGGCTCGCTGACCGGAGCATCGACGCGGTCGCGGTCGCCGCCATCCACGTCCCCGTTCGGTTGCTCGCCGCCTCGGACGCACCACTGGCCTCGGGAAGCCTGCCGCTGTTTCAGAGCATCGACGGGGGCGCTTCCTGGACTCAGGTGGTCCCACCGATCAACGGGACCTTCATCGTCAGGTTGGCCGCTGGCCCGCTGCCTCCGACCGGGAACATCAGGCCACTGCTCGCCGGAACGAACGGCGGCCTCTTCGCGTCGACCGACAACGGCGGGTCGTTCACACCGCTCAGCGGCGGTGACCTTCTGCCCTCGACCGACTACACGCAGATCGCTTTCATCACTGACCACTTCGACCGTTTCTATGCCGCAAGCGATGGAGGGGGGTCGGGCGCGGGGGGGCTGTGGCGCTCGAACGACTCTGGCGGCTCGTTCACGTCTCTAGCCCCGCCGGTACCCTCCATCACCGCGCTTGCCGTGTCGAACGACGAGTCTCCTGTTCTCTATGTCGCCACGTTCCGGCCGTCGGACCAGGTTGCGGCGCTGTGGGTCTATCACGACACGGGAGGGACTCCGGAGGGCCCGCCGGTCACGCCAACCCCGTTTGCGAGCGGGGCGCGGACGAGCCCAACGCCCGGCTCGGGCTCCAACCCCCTCAGGTTCCTCTCGTCGCCCCAGGCGCCCTACATCGGCCTCGGTCTCGGCGCCCTGGTCGTGATCCTCGTGGCGGCGGTCTCCCACTTGCGAGGCCGGCGCCGATAGACTCCCCGGGAGTGTCTGTGATTTGAACTCGGTATCAAAGCCTCACGAGCGCCTGGCCGCGCTGGGCTTGAAGCTTCCCGCTCCGCCGGCACCCGCCGCCGCCTACGTACCGACACGGGTGGTGCCGATCGGTGACGGCCGCGCGCTCGTCTACGTGTCAGGCCAGGTCTCCGTCGAGGACGGCAAGCGGCTAACAGGGCGCTGCCCGGACGAGGTGTCCGTGGAAGAGGCGCAGGCAAGGGCGCGGGTCTGCGCCTTGAACGTGCTGGCGCAGCTCGAAGCCGCCGCGGGCCTTGACAACGTCGAGCAGGTGACCCAGGTGATCGGATTCGTTCTCTCCGCCGACGGCTTCGGCGACCAGCCGAAGGTAATCAACGGCGCCTCTGACCTGCTGGTCGAGGTTCTGGGTGAGGCGGGCCGGCACACGCGCGCAGCGCTCGGCACCAACGCTTTGCCCTTTTCGGTGACGGTCGAGATCGCGGCGGTGGCTGTTGTCCGGACCCGCTGAAGCTCGGCCGG
>DAIPXW010000341.1:0-3213 GCA_036783075.1 Candidatus Dormiibacterota bacterium
CGAGAAGATCCTCAACTCGATCTGGGGCTACGAATACCCGATCGAGACGCGCGTCATCGACGTTCACATCCGCAACCTGCGGCGGAAGATCGAGAGCGTGCCCTCGCGCCCCTATTACATCCTGGCGGTGCCGGGAATCGGCTACCGGTTCACCAACGCCCGCCCCGCGTAACCCCGAGCTCGCGCAGCGCGTCGACCACAAAGTTCCTGTCGCCGATGCGCGGGTGCGGCACGACGAGGTCGCGCGTCAGGATCCGCCGGTCGCCGAACAGCAGGATGTCGACGTCGATCGCTCGCGGGCCCCATCTGCGCGCGGGCTTGCGCCCGCCCTCGCGCTCAACCTGTTTCGCCGCGGCGAGCAGCTCGCGCGCGGTTCCCGCCCAATCGACCTCGATCACCTGGTTCAGGTAGCGGGGCTGGTCCGCGACGCCCCACGGTTCCGTCTCTATGACGCGGCTTTGACGCAGGATGCGCGTGCCCTTTTGACGCAGCCGCCGCCGGGCGGCGCTCAGGTTCCGCGAGCGCCGGCCGAGGTTCGTGCCAAGGCCTAAGAAGGCGATCGTCAACGCATGTGGTCGGCGACGCGTGTCACGCGCGCCATCTCGCGCACGTCGTGCACCCGGACGACGTCGGCGCCGCGGAGAACGGCCGCTGTCACCGTGGCGGACGTGCCCTCGAGCCGGTCGGACACCGGCAGGTCGAGCAGCTTGCCGATGAAGGACTTGCGCGACGTGCCGACGAGGACCGGCTGGCCCAGCTCGCGCAGCTCGGCCAGTCGTCGCATCACCACCCAGTTCTGCTCGGCGGTCTTGCCAAAGCCGATGCCCGGGTCGACGAGCACCCGCTCGCGCGGCACGCCTGCTTCAAGCGCCATGTCGACGGCGCGGCGCAGGAACCGCTTGATCTCCTCCATGAGGTCACCCGCGTACTCGGTCCCGTCCTGGTTGTGCATGAGGACCAGAGCGCAGCCTGCGCGCGCGGCGAGATCGGCCAGCGCCGGCGAACGGGCCAGGCCCCAGACGTCGTTGAGGATGACCGCCCCCACGGCGACCGCGGCCTCCGCCACCTCCGGCTTGTACGTGTCGATCGACACCGGCACCCCCGAGTCACGGGCGAGGCGGGCCACCACCGCCTCGGTCCGCGCGATCTCGTCGCTCACGGTGATCGGCTCGTGGCCGGGGCGGGTCGACTCGCCCCCGACGTCGAGCATGTCTGCGCCCTCGCGCACCATGCGCAGGCCCTGCGCCACCGCGCGTTCCTCGTCGCCGCCCGTGCCGTCGCCGCTGAACGAGTCGGGCGTTGCGTTGATGATGCCCATCACGTAAGTGCGCGAGCCCCATTCGAACCCGCGCCCACCGATCTCGGCGATCACGCCCCGATTATGCTGCCCATCAGACCATGAGGCTTGAAGAGCTCGCGCGCGGCGTTCCCGGCGCGACCCTCGAGGGCGGTGGCGAGGTGGAGATCACGGGAATCGCCTACGACTCGCGGAGGGTGAAAGAGGGAGACCTGTTCGTGGCCGTCGAAGGCACCCAGGCCGACGGGCATGCCTTCGTCGCCGAGGCCGTAGGACACGGTGCTGCAGCCGTCGCGGTCGAGCACGACGTCACGCTGCCGCGCAGCGTGCCGGTGCTTCGCATGCCCTCGACGAGGACCGGGCTCGCCGAGGCCGCGGCCGAGTTCTACGGGCGGCCTTCGCGCAGCCTCAAGGTTGCGGGGATCACGGGCACCGACGGCAAGACGACGACGACCCACATGTCCGAGCACGTGCTTCAGGCAAGCGGCATCGTGGCGGGCGCCATGAGCACCGTCTCCTTCACAGTCAGCGGCACCGCGATGGACAACCTCAGCGGCCAGACCACCACCGAGGCACCCGAGGTGCAGGCCTGGCTCGCGCGCATGGTCGCTGCAGGAGTCCGGTGCGCGGTCATCGAGACCACCTCGCATGCCCTCGTCCAGGAGCGCGTGCGAGCATGCGATTTCGACGTCGCCGCGTTCACGAATGTCGGTCATGACCACCTCGACTACCACGCGACGTGGGACGAATACATCGAATCCAAGGCACGGTTGATCGACCTGACGGCAGCCGGCGCAGACAAGGGCATCGAAAAGACAGCGGTGCTGAACCGCGACGACGAGAGCTATGAACGCCTCTCGCGCCGCCAGATCTCCAGGCGGTGGTCGTATGGCCTGACGACGGCGGCCGACCTGCACCCGCTGGACCTGCAAGTCACCGGATCGGGTTCGCAGTTTCGAATGAGGACGCCCGCAGGCGAGACGGACGTGACCCTGCACGTGCCGGCGCGCTTCAACATCTACAACGCCCTGTGCGCGGCCGGGGTCTGCCTGGCGCTTGGCGTCCCGCTCGAGGCGGTTGGCGCCGGTCTGGCCGGATTCGAAGGCGTGCGCGGCAGGCTCGAGCCGGTTGACGTCGGCCAGGACTTCAGGGTGTTCATCGACTTCGCGCACTCGGCAGGGGCGCTGGCCAGTGCGCTTGCGGAGCTGCGTCCCTTCACGCCGGGCCGCCTGATGGTCGTGTTCGGTTCCACCGCGCGCTCGGACCACGACCGGCCGGGGATGGGACGGGCGGCCGCGGACTTCTCGGACTTCTTCATCATCACGACCGACGACCCGCTGGCCGAGGACCCGGTCGAGATCGCGCGCGACGTCCAGTCAGGCGCCGAGGGCAAAGCGCCCGGTCGCGACTACGAAATCGTCATCGACCGCGGCGCGGCCATCCGCCGCGCGATCGAGCTCGCGCGGCCGGGTGACTGCGTTCTGCTGGCCGGCAAGGGCCACGAGCGGTCGATGCGCATGGCGAAAGGCTCGGAGCCCTGGGACGAGCGCGCGGTGGCGGAGGCCGCGATCAAGGAGCGCATGGCGGTTCGCTAGGACGTGCCCGCGGTTCCGCCTCCGACCATGCGCACGATCTCGACCGTGTCGCCGTCCCGCAGCGTCGAGGTCGCGTACCGCTCGCGCTCCAGGATGACGCCGTTGTGCTCGACCGCGATCGAGCGCGCATCCACACCCATCTGCTCGAGGTAGTCGAGCAGCGGGGTCTGCTGATCGAGCTCGACCCGCTTGCCGTTGATCCGCAGCGTGATCACCGGAACAGCCCGATGGCCGCGTAGCCGGCGGCCCCCGCGGCGCGACACTCGGCGATGCGCTCCCGTGTCACGCCACCGATCGCGATGACCGGGACGCGTACGGAGC
>DAIPXW010000342.1:0-3213 GCA_036783075.1 Candidatus Dormiibacterota bacterium
TAAAGCACCGATAGACCGAGCCGGCGCACAGTCTCCGCGATGAAGATCTCCTCACCAAACAGGAACGCGCCGTACTCGAGGGTTCCGCCCCTCTCGAAGTAGCTGCGATGAAGGGCTATGAAAGACCCATGTGGAGCGTAGATCTTCTCCGGCAAGGAGGCTCCTGCTGGAGGACGAGCTCTCGAGAGCAGCTGAAGGGAGCGATGCTTGACCCAGCTCAAGCCTTCGTAGACAACGTCCACCGGGTAGGTGCTGAAGAGCCACCTGTAGATGTGCATTCGGAATCGACTTGGGCGCACGCGCATATACGGGTTCTGTTCGACTGAGGTATTGACGGTGCGGATCGAAGGCGCAATTACGGCCGGCTCATCACCCCTATGAACCTCATAAAGGCGTTGCAGAACGTTGTGGTCTGAGAAATACACGTCGGGGTTGGACACGATCACCCAGTCGGGCAACGGGTGGGACTTCAAGTGGTCAGAGAGTGCAGCGGCCGCTCCACCGAAGTAACCGAGATTCTTACCCGTCGCTATGGATTTGACGCGCGGGTCGTTCCGCACCGAGTCAGGCACCTCTCCCTGGCCGGGGGAAGGACTGTTGTCGACGACGATCAACTGGAGTGACGAGTGCAGCGTCTGCTGCAGTGCAGTGGCCACAAACTGCTGAGTCTCAGTCGGTTTGCGATAGTTGACGCAGATCAGGAGGATGCTGTCCCGCGCCGCGGTCGGAGCGTGCTCCGAATCACGGTCTGACTTCTTCTCTACGACTTCAGCGCCTCCGTCATGCATGGTAACAGCGGGTGGTCGGCGGCCCGATCAAGGCGGTCCTGTACGACCGTCGGTTCGAGGTTGGCCGACGCCCAGCACGTAACGGTGAATGATCGCGAAAGTCTCCCATTCCGCAATCTGGAACTCGGATTCCATCGCTTGCTTCATAGCGTCATGAGACCGGGGGTGTGAGCCGCGGTCATATCGCCACAGCGCTCGGCTGCGAAGCCTGTCCGCGGCGAGGGCGGCGTCGATGAAGATCATGCGGGCGCCCGGCCGCAGGACCCGGTTGCATTCGCGAAACAGCAACGCGAGCTGCGGGTCCGTCAGATGATGCCCGACGTCCTTACAGACGGCAAGATCGACGGTGCCGTCAGGCAGCGGCAAGGCAGCGGCGTCGCCGCAAACTGCATAGCCGGGCCTGTGCTTGCCCATGAATCCGCGGAGCTTCACAGGGTCCGGGTCCAGGCAGACATAGGTCGAGTCGTCAGGCAACATCGATCGGGGAAGTCCGGTACCCCCGCCCACGTCGACGATCAATGCTCGGGGTGGGAGCGAGCCTATGCGGGCTGCGAGCCGGCGGTTCAGCTCTGAGGCACCCGCCATGGCCTGTACGGCGTCGTAGACCACCGGCTGCGCAACGACACGGTGCAGGATGTCGGCCAGGCGTGGATTTCGCGGACGGCCGTGTTGTGTGACCGTCATTCCTTCACCCTGCCCACCGCGTACAGGTTCTTGTACCGACGGTCGGGTCCGGATGATGCGTCCAGCTCGACAGGGTCCGCGTCATCCGCCATTCCTTCGTGCACCGCGCCGAGGGTCGGCAGGGTGCCGTAGAGGATTCGCTTGATCATCGATTTGGCTCGCATCGATCCCGGAATCAAGCTGTAGCGCACCGCCACGTGGCGGATCGGACCAAGGACCCGGTCTCGCGCGGAAGCGGCTTCCACGGAGAAGGCCCCATACACGCGCGCGTCGAACCCCGCTTTGGAGAGCAGCTTCGCGATCTCGGGGACGTTCGGATAACGCGTGCTGTACGGGCTTGGGTTGAAATCAGGCCGGTCGCGGTTGGGCAGGCAGACCATAAGCTTGCCTCCGGGCTTGAGGACGCGGCGGCATTCCGAGAACGCTGCCTCCTGGTCGGCCACGTAATAGACCATCTCGAGCATGAGCACGGCATCGAAGGTCCTGTCGAGAAAAGGGAGGCGCTGAGCGTCCAGCCGCACCAGGGGCGTATCCGGCAGGTGCCCACGCGCCTCTCTGAGCAGCGCCATCGTGTAGTCACCGCCCACCGCCATACGAGACTTCGCCTGCAGGTACGGCAGGCCCATGCCGCTGCCACATCCGACCTCCAGCACGGCGCCCCCAGGGCTGAGATCGGCCGCCATGCGGTAACGGAAGTACTGCATGGCGAGCTGCTCCGGCGTGGCGGGCAGACCCCAGGTTTCGGTGACCGCCGTGTAGTCGCCGGTCACTTGCGCATGGGAAGCAGCACCGTCTGGGCGATGATGCTGAGATCGTCGCGGAAGGTGCCGCGGCGCACGTATTCAAGTCCCAGGCGCATCTTCTCGGGCCGGATCAGCTCTGCGTAGGCTCGATCGGGGTCGGAGTGCCCGGCCAAAATCTCACCTTCGTTGTGAAACCGCAGCGAAGACCAGTCGGTGATTCCTGGACGTACGCTCAGGATCTCGAGCTCCTCGGGGGTGTAGCCGGCCACCTCGGCCGGGACCTGCGGCCTCGGACCGACGAAGCTCATGTCTCCTTTGAGCACGTTGAGCAGCTGCGGCAGCTCGTCGAACTTGTAGCGGCGCAGGAAGCGCCCCGTCCTGGTGAGGCGTGGGTCATCGTCCGGAGTGTTCGACCCGCCCACCTTGTCTGCGTTGGTGATCATGGTGCGGAACTTGTACATGCGGAACTCGCGTTGCCCGCGGCCGACGCGGCGTCCGGCGTAGATCGCAGGTCCGTCGCGATCGAGCTTGATCCTGGCCCAGATCCCCAGCGTGAGCGGCGACGAGACCACCAATCCGACCGAGGCGAAGATGATGTCGAACGCGCGCTTTGCCGGCCGGGATCGGTTCAGGAGTAGAAATCCTTGATGCCGGCAGCCACTTCGAGGATCTGCTCCTCACCGAGGTTGTTGTTCAGCGGCAGCGACAGCACCCGAGCGCACAATTCCTCGGTCTTCGGCAGCGTGAAGTGATCAAGCCCGACGGGCTGCTTGTGGTTTGGCACCGGACCAGGCGAGATGAGTGTCTCGATTCCTTTCTCCGTGAGGTGCCTGGCGAGGTCATCGCGGCGCTCGGCCTCGATGACGTAGTTCTGGTAGATGTCGAAGTGCGGGCCGCCGTCGGGTGCGGGTGGCCGCGTCACGGCGGCGATGTCGGCCAGCTCCTCGTCGTAGATCGCCGCCAGCCTGCGGCGCTGGCTTATCCACTCCGGGACCTTC
>DAIPXW010000343.1:0-3205 GCA_036783075.1 Candidatus Dormiibacterota bacterium
TCTCGGCCTGCCCGATCTTGGCGGGATCGCCGGTGGCGCCCGCCGCGACGGCGCTGGCTCGGGCGTTGGTGACGGCTTCGAGGGTGCCGCGCTCATGGCCCATGTAGCCCTGGACCGTGTTGACGAGGTTCGGGATCAGGTCGTGCCGGCGCTTGAGCTCGACGTCGATCTCAGACCAGGCTTCCTGTGTCCGGTTGCGGGCCGTGACCAGCCCGTTGTACGTGAAGACAAGCCAAACGACAACCAGGAGGACGATTACAAGGACGATCCATCCCATCGACTGCCTATCCTACGCGTGCGCCCGTCGCGCCCATCGCGTCTTCTTAAGCATCTTCTTGTGCTTGTGCTTGCGCATCTTCTTGCGCCGCTTCTTGATTACCGAGCCCAATCCGCCAACTCCCAGACATGAGTAATTTCCCGAAGGGGACCAGGCCGCGAATCATACCGCAAGCAGCTTCGGCTCCGTTTCGCGCCTACACTCGACGGCGATGTACTTCACCGATGCCCACGAAGAGCTGCGCCTCCACATCCGGAAGTTCCTCGAGAAGGAGGTCCATCCGCACCTCGAGGAGTGGGAGGAGAAGACCTTTCCCGACTCCATCTTCCGGCGCTTCGGCGAGCTGGGTTTTCTCGGCCTGCGCTACCCACCCGAATACGGCGGTCAGGGCGGGGACTACTTCTCGGCGGTCGTCCTCTCGGAGGAGATGGCGAAGGCCGGTTGCGGCGGTCTGGGCATGGCGGTCGCGGTCCAGGCCGAGATGGCGACCCCGCCGGTGTTCAAGTTCGGCACGGAGGAGCAGAAGCGCCGGTGGGTGGTCCCGGCGATCGCCGGGGAGCAGATCGCGGCGCTTGCCATCACCGAGCCTGACGCGGGCTCGGACGTCGCCGCGATCACCACGGTGGCTCGTCGCGACGGGGACCATTACATCGTCAACGGCCGCAAGATCTTCATCACCAATGGGGCCCGCTGCCACTGGGCGCTCGTTGTCACCAAAGCGGATCGCGAGCGCGGGCACAGGGGATTCAACCTGCTCGTGATCGAGAAGGGCACGCCCGGCTTTCAAGTCACTCGGACCCTCCAGAAGCTCGGCATGCACTCCTCGGACACCGCCGAGCTGCTCTTCGAGGATTGCCGCGTCCCCGTCGCCAACCTGATCGGCGACGAGGGCGAAGGGTTCAAGAACCTGATGTGGGAGCTGCAGGGCGAGCGAATGATCGCTGCCGCCGGCGCCATCGCCGGCGCCGCGCGAGTCTTCGAGTACACGATGGAATACGCGCGCAACCGGCAGGCGTTTGGCCAGCCGATCTCGCAGTTCCAGGTCATCAAGCACAAGCTCGTCGACATGGGGACGAAGATCGCGGCGGTGCAGTCCTTCGTCTACCAGACCGCCAAGCAATGGGATGAAGGCGAATACCCCGTGCGCGAGATCTCACAGGCCAAGCTCCTGGCGACCCAGGTCGCGTGCGAGGTCGCCGATGATGCCATCCAGATCCTCGGCGGCCACGGCTACATGCGTGAGTTCCCGGTCGAGCGCGCATGGCGCGACGCCCGCCTGGCGCGCATCGGCGCCGGGACGGACGAGATCATGAAGGAGATCATCGCCAAGACTTACGGTTTGTAGGAGTTACTCCCGCTGGTTCTCCGCCAGGGCCGGTACGAACTTGGCCGCATCGACCGTGCCCAGGCCGCTCGAATGAATCCGGTGAACAGGGGAGACTTACCAGCTGTAAATGCAGACCGTCCTGTTTGCGGGGTGCGTTCCTGAGCTCGCGGCCGGCGCCGATGGAAGAATCCTCGCCGTCGGCGATGCGGCGCCCGTCGCGGCGGGACCGCGCGCGGACGTTGTGCGGCTGAGCGGGCGTGCTTGGCCGGGCCTGATCGATGCGCACATTCACCTCGAAGGGCTCGCCGACCGCCACCTGACCCTGGACCTCACCGGCGCGACGAGCCTTGAAGACGCGGTGCAGAAGATCGGCTCGTGGTCCGCGAGCATGCCGCGTGACGCGTGGGTGGTGGGCGCCGGCTGGTACAACGATGCGTGGCCGGACTCGGCGTTTCCAGAACGCCACCAGCTCGACGAGGCGGCCGGGGGGCGACCCGCGTATCTAAGACGCAAGGACGGCCACTCGGCCTGGGTTTCGAGCGCAGCGCTGCGCATCGCGGGCATAGACCGCGGCACCGACGACCCGCCGGGAGGCCGGATCGACCATGACGACCTGGGGGAGCCCGCCGGCATCCTCAGGGAGACGGCGATGCAGCTGGTCGCGGATCATGTCCCGCGGCCTGGCGACATCGAGCTGGACGCGGCGATGGCACGTGCGCTCGAGGGCCTGGCCCGGCTCGGACTCACGAGCGTTCATGCGATGGACACCGCGCGAGGCTTCGGCTCGTGGCAGCGGCTTCAGGCGGCAGGGCGCCTGCCCCTGCGCATCGTCTACAACCTTCCTCTCACCGACCTTGCGCATGCGGAGAGGATCGGCGTGCGCTCGGGATGGGGCGACGACCTGATTCGCATCTGGGGCGTCAAGGCGTTCCTCGACGGGTCCCTCGGCAGCCGCACAGCCGAGATGCTCGACGGATCGGGCACGCAGCGTCTTTCGCCGGCGGACCTCGGGGACCTGGTCGGGAGGTGCGCGCGCGCCGAGCTGAACGTATGCCTGCACGCGATCGGCGACGGGGCCGTGCGCCGCGCCCTCGACGCGCTGGCGCCTCACCGCGGGGCGTGGCGCGACTGGCGGCCGAGGATCGAGCACGCGCAGTGCGTGGACCCGAAGGACATGAAGCGCTTCGCGCGAATCGGGGTCATCGCCTCGATGCAGCCGGTGCATGCGGTCGCCGATCGGGAGCTCGCCGACGAGCAGTGGCCGCGGGTGGTCCGGCATTCGTATGCATGGGGAGCGCTGGAGAGCGCGGGCGCGCGGCTTGCCTTCGGTTCGGATGCGCCGGTGGAGACCGCCGATCCGCTGGCCGGAATCGAGGCGGCGACCAGGTGGCGACGCACCGCTGCGTGGCACCCGGAGCTCGCGGTGTCACGCGCGTCGGCGCTGCGGGCGTACACGTCGGGCGCGGCCTATGCCGCCGGAATGGAGAAACAGCTCGGTACGTTGCGTCCCGGGAAGTGGTGCGACATGACGGTGGTCGACGAGACCGGAGTCGTGTCGACGATCGTCGCCGGCGCCGTCACGTTTCTGAGAAAGCCAGCTT
>DAIPXW010000344.1:0-3203 GCA_036783075.1 Candidatus Dormiibacterota bacterium
TCCGCATGGAACTCTGTAGCGACTGCCGGGAGCCCCAGGATGAGGATGGAACCCCCGAAGGAGAACAGGACGACGGCCAGGCCCGCCCAGACCAGAGTTCTTCGCTGTGAGGAATCGAGCTCGACCATCACGCCTGTATATTCGGCTGACCAATGGCACCGGTGGTGAGCGTCCAGAGTCTTCGCAAGCGCTACCGGCAGCGCGATCCATGGGCTGTGGACGGCGTCACGTTCGAGCTCGAGCCCGGCCAGGCGTTCGGTTTGCTCGGCCCCAACGGCGCGGGCAAGTCGACGGTGGTCAAGATGATCGCCGGCCTGCTACGGCCCGACGGCGGAACGATCTCGCTGTTCGGGTCAGACCCGGGGAACGCCGACGCGAGGAAGGATCTCGGGTTCTCGCCTGAAGACCCCGACTTTCCGAAGTTCCTCCGCGCGACAGAGGTGCTCGACTACTTCGCGAGCCTGCTGGGACTCGACGAGACGGAGCGCAAGCGGCGGATACCGGAGACGCTCCAGTTCGCCGGTCTCGACCAGGAGCGGCGCCAGATCCGCCAGTACTCGAAAGGGATGAAGCAGCGCCTCGGCATCGCGCAGGCGATCCTGGGCCGGCCCAAGCTCCTCATCCTCGACGAGCCCACCGCGGACCTCGACCCGCTCGGAAGGCGCGACGTGCGCGCGCTCATCGACCGGTTGAAGGAGAGCGGCGTGGCGGTCCTTCTCAACAGCCACCTGCTCAGCGAGGTCGAGCTCGTGTGCGACACCGTCGCGATCATGGCCAAAGGCCGCGTGTTGAAGGAAGGGACGATGGCCGAGGTGGTGCCGGAAGGCCGCAACCTCGAGGACGTGTTCGTCGAGCTCGTGCAGGCGTCGGCCCCGGCGGAGCCTCGCGATCACCTCCCGTCGTTCATCTCGGACCAGGACAAGAAGTGAACGGAGCGCTTGCCGTCGCCCGCTATACGCTCGTCGAGCTGTCGAGGCGGCGCATCCTCCTCGTCTTCTTCATCATCGGCGCGGGCGGCATCGCCGTTCTCGGCATAGGCTTGAAGGTCTTCAGCGCAGCCATCGTGGGCAACTCCAGCTTTGGCGGTCCACCAGGCTCGACCCCGGACCCGGCAAGGGTGAGCAAGGTCATCGAGCTGAGCTTCGTCAGCGACCTCATCGGAGTGCTCGGCATCTTTGCGCTCCTGATCGCGTTCGGGATCGGCATGACCGCCATCTATCACGACCTCGATTCGGGCGCCGCCGTCGCGATCTTCTCGAAGCCGGTCTCACGGCTTGCCTTCACCGTGGGCAAGTTGCTGGCCGCTGTGGTGGCGATGATCGTGGTGGTCGGGTTGCTCAGCCTCGAGGCCAGGGTCGCCATGCTGCTCTTCGGTGGCGGGTTGGAGCAGGCGCTGTGGTTCGAGACGCTGGCGGGCGTGGCCAACGCGATCACCCTCATGCTGATCGTGCTGTCGCTCAGCACGTGGATGAACAACATCGTCGCCGCGGTGGTGGCGTTCATCTACAACGCCGCCGCGGGGATCGTCGTGGCCCTGCACGCCGCGTTCGCGTCCGGCAACCTCGGCAACAACGTGTTCCTCGGGGACGGTCTGGCCGTCCTCTACTGGCTGGTGCCGCACGCTCTCTTGAGCGACGCGCCGCGCGAGATCGCCCGCCAGCAGTTCGAGCTGATCAATTCCGCGCAGCAGGGCTCGATAAATGTGGACCAGCAGCTGGCCGCCATCCCCGGACCGTCAGGTGCGACCGACATCGTCTGGTGGGTGTTCGTCGTCGCGGTGCTCGCCGCGCTGGTGTACCTGGCCGTCCGCCGCCGGCAGGTGTAGAGGCGCGGGTGAGGACAGAGTGTCCTCCCCCGCGGGACCCCCTCCTCTCCTCGGCCGCGAGGGTTGGCTTTGTTGGTGGCACGCGACGGGACGGCCGGAGTAAATCCGGCCTAGAGCTCCACATTGCACCTGTCATGAATGTGGGTCAGAGCAGATCGAGTTTCTTCAGCAGGTACGGGCCGGGGCCGAGGAAGCCGCACGTCGCGGCGATATGGGCGATCGACACCCCGAGCAGGGACGGCGGACCCGGCAGCAGCCAGAACGCAAGCCCCAGCGGTACGCCGACCAGGGCCGTGGCGAAGGTGTCAGGCCAGTCCCACTTTCCAAGCCGGTGGTACAGGACGTACGCGGCGGTTCCGACCGCGAACCCCGTGGCCGGCCCCCACAGAACGCCGAGGCCCCCCTGCAACAGGCCGCGAAAGAACGCCTCTTCCACGGGTCCGTTGATCACGTAGAACCCCGCCTGGAACCACGCGTCGCGCGCTCCGATCGGAACATTCAACGCCCCCCGGCGCCGGGTCAGGGCGAGCTGCAGCGCGGCGGCTGCGACGAACATCACGGGCGCGGCCACCGCGGCAAACACGAGCTGAGCTCCGGGCCTCCCCAGACCCAGCCCGAGCCACGCCGGGCGCAACGCCAAGAGGTAGGCGGCGCCATACGCGACCGTGAACGGGATGATGCGCACCACCAGGTCGGGGCGCATCCAGGCCCAGCTGTCGGGAATATCGGTGAGCGCCAGGCGCGTTGCAGTCTTCAGGTTGCCTGATCCGGACGTCATCGAGCTCGAAGTCTTCTACGACTATCTCTGCCCATTCGTCTACCGGGCATCAGTCCTGCTCCGGAACGTGAGTGAGGCGGGCGAGCGCAGGCTCAAAGTAGGCTGGCGTTACTTCTCCTTGTCCCAGGTGAACTCCAAGGATGAAGGTTGGACCGTGTGGGACGCGCCCGCGTCCGACAGCGTGAGAGGGCGCCTGGCGTTCAAGGCGGCGGAGGCGGCGCGGCGCCAGGACAGGTTCGAGGACATGCATCGGCCGCTCCTGGAAGCTCGTCACGTCGATCGGCTTGACATCGACCAGGTCGCGGTCGTCGAGCAGGTTGCCGTCGAGGCAGGCCTCGACCTGGAGCGGTTTCGCAATGACCTGGCCGCCGAAGACATCCTCGACTCCCTGGCTCGAGATCACCGCGAGGCCGTGGCCGTGCACGGCGTGTTCGGGACTCCGACTTTCGTATTCGCCGGCGGGTCGAGCGCGTACATCCGGCTGGCGGAAGCCCCCGGCGTCGAAGAGGCGACCCGCGTATTCGACCGGCTACTGTCGATAGCCGCGGACGAACCGGGAATCCTCGAGATCAAGCGCCCGGTCAAACCCTCGCGAGGCTG
>DAIPXW010000345.1:0-3197 GCA_036783075.1 Candidatus Dormiibacterota bacterium
ACAGCGCGAGGGCGGCCGACATCAGCACGTTGTAGGAGACGACGGGACCAAAGGTGGTGGTGACCGGCCACAGGACCAGGGACGGGAAGACCATCGACGTGTTCCACATCAGGTTGACGCCTGGCGGATACGAGAGGTGGTTCGTGATCAGCGGGTTCTGCCCGAGCGAGAGCTGATGCGGCACCCACCCCAGGTACCAGATGAACAGCTGCGGGTCCTTGCCGCTGCTGCCGATCCAGGACTCGGTCGGATCGGTCCACACGCCGGCGAAGAGGGCGACCGACAGCAGGGCATAGAAGACAAGGGCGACCCCGGCGGTCGGGATGCGCCGGGCGGTTATGGCGCGGCCGCCAGGAGGACGATCCTGCCGTCGGCGGTGCGCTGCACGCGGCGGACGCCGGGAATGAATACGACCAGGGCACACGGCACGGCCATGATCACGGCCGCCCCGACCAAGGTGGCTCGAGCGCCGATGTGGTCGGCAAGCGGTCCGGCGACGGCGAACCCGACCGGCATCGCGATGATCGACAGGAGCCAGTCGAACGAGTTCGCGCGTGCGAGGACCTCCTGAGGGATCAGCTGCGGGATGGTCGCGTTCCAGACCTCGTTCAGGAACGTCAGGCCGGCCCAGCCGACTACGCAGACGAGCATGATCGCGACGGTCGGGAGCGGCACCGCCAGCGCCAGCAGCTGGAAAGCAGCCGGAATCAACACCAGGTTGGCCACGACGAGCGGGCGTCGCGGCGTCAGCCGCAGCGCGAACAGTCCTCCGGCGATCGCTCCCGCGCCCATCGAGGCTCCGATCAGGCCCCAGGCCGATGCGCCGCCGAGGTGATCCCTGGCGACGATCGGTCCGAGGACGAAGAACGCGGCGATGGCGAAGTTCCACATCGCGTGGGCGCCGAGGTTCAGCAGGTACCAGCGCCGGCTGGTCACCGCGCGCAGGCCCTCGGCGAGCTCGACCCAGAAGTTCGATTGCGCCCGGCCCGCGATTCGCGGGACCCGGAGCAATGCCAAAGACCCGGCGCTGACGAGAAAGCTCGCGGCGTCGATCACGAAGACCCAACCAGGGCCGATCAGGGCGACGAGGATCCCGGAGACCGCCGGCCCGCCGACGGAGGAAACGCTTCGCGACAGGCCGATCAGCGCGTTGGCCTGCTGTAGGCGCGGCGCGCTCACCGTCTGAGGCACCAGCGCCGTCGAAGCGGGCTGAAAGAAGCCTCCGGCGAAGTTGAAGACGAACGCGCCGACGATGAGATGCCAGAGCTGGGCGTGGCCCGTTATCAGCAGCGCGCCGATCGCGGATTCGACCGCCGCACGAACGCTGTCGGACGTCAGCATCACGAGCTGCCTGGGGAGACGGTCGGCCCAGACTCCTCCGACCGGGAGGGCGATCACGCTCGCCACCGTCGCGACGGCGAACACCGCGCCCAGCGCGCTCGCTGACCGGGTGATCGAAAGGGTGGCGAACGCCAGCGCGACGGGCACGAGTGAGTCGCCGATCGCCGACACGGCCTGGCCGAGCCACAGCAGCCTGAAATTGCGCTCCCTCAGGGGGTCCAGGGCGGCGAAAGCCATGAACCGATTCTCTCGCACGTGGACCATCAGGCCCCCCGTGGGAGGGACTTTCAGCCGTTTTGCCGTGGGCCGATGCGGCGCAGCGTTCGCCTCGAGCCCGATCGATGAACCATTTCGTCACCGTGGACGGCAACGAGGCCGCTGCGCGCATCGCGCACCGCCTGAGCGAGGTGATCGCGATCTACCCGATCACGCCGTCGTCGGCGATGGGCGAGCATGCCGACGCATGGTCGGCGGCGGGCCAGCCGAACCTGTGGGGCACCGTGCCCGAGGTTGTCGAGATGCAGAGCGAAGCCGGAGCGGCGGGGGCCTTACACGGCGCGCTCATGGCCGGTGCGCTCTGCACCACGTTCACCGCCTCCCAGGGGCTGCTCCTGATGCTCCCCAACATGTTCAAGATCGCGGGCGAGCTCACGCCGACCGTGTTCCACGTCGCCGCCCGCACCGTGGCGGCGCACGCGCTGTCCATCTTCGGAGACCACAGCGACGTCATGGCAGTCCGGTCTGCGGGCTTCGCCATGCTCTGCTCCGCGTCGGTGCAGGAGGCGCAGGACTTCGCGCTCATCGCGCACCGGGCGACGCTTGAGGCGCGCATCCCGTTCGTTCATTTCTTCGACGGTTTCCGCACCTCCCATGAGGTCAACAAGATCGTCCCAGTGGCCGACGAGGACCTTCGCGCCATGATCCCGGACGACCTGGTCGCGGCCCACCACGCCCGCGGCCTGTCACCCGATCACCCCGTGCTTCGCGGCTCGGCGCAGAACCCGGACGTCTTCTTCCAGGCGCGAGAAGCGTGCAACGCCCACTACGCGGCCGTGGCGGGAATCGTCAGCGCGGCGATGGACCTGTTCGCCGAGCGGACAGGCCGCCGCTACCACGCCTTCGACTACAGCGGTCACCCGGATGCGGACCGCGTCATCGTGCTGATGGGATCCGGCGCCGGGGCAGTGCAGGAGGCGGTGGACGCGTTGATCGCAAAGGGCGAGCGCGTCGGGCTGCTCAAGGTGCGCCTGTTCAGGCCCTTCGACGCGCGTGCCCTTGCCGCCGCCCTCCCGGCGAGCGCTCGAAAGGTCGCCGTCCTGGATCGGACCAAGGAGCCCGGGGCTACCGGTGAACCCCTGTTCCAGGACGTCGTCGTCGCGCTCGCGCCGCGGCCCAGCCCACCACAGGTGATCGGCGGCCGCTACGGCCTCGCCTCGAAGGAGTTCACGCCGGCCATGGCCGCCGCGGTGTTCTCCGAGCTGGAATCGGCGACGCCGCGGCGCGAGTTCACGGTCGGCATCAACGACGACGTCACCCATCTGAGCCTTGACGTCGCTAAGGGGTTCTCGACGGAGCCCGACGACGTGGTGCGGGCGGTGTTCTACGGCCTCGGCTCAGACGGCACGGTCGGGGCGACTCGCAACACCGTGAAGATCATCGGCGAGCGCACGGAGCTCTTCGCCCAGGGCTACTTCGTCCTTGATTCGAAGAAGTCGGGCTCGATGACGGTGTCGCACCTTCGCTTCGGGCCTCGACCGATCGAATCCACCTACCTCATCGAGAGAGCCGGGTTCGTCGGCTGCCACCAGTTCGGTTTCCTCGAGAGGGTCGACGTGCTCGAGCGGGCCGCCGAAGGC
>DAIPXW010000346.1:0-3183 GCA_036783075.1 Candidatus Dormiibacterota bacterium
GAGGCATCGGTGGTCGTTTCGGTCCGGCCCCCATCCGCCCAGCGCGCAAGGTGTCTGCGCTGACCCCGAGAAGCTGCGCGGCCTCCTTGATTCGGAATATCGGCATCCTGCGACTTTAACGCAGATGCGGCTGCAACTTCCAATAAGCAGGCGCGTTCACGTCAGCTATGCGTCTTTGGAGACGCATCTATGTTCATGCATAGGCCGAAGTCCCAGCCCGATGGCCTCCGTGGGCTGTGTACGGGCAGGAACACATCCCGGCCTCAACGGGATCGCCGCCATGCGAAACGCTCGCCGGACTGCGACGGGCTGTCCGCGGAAGAACGAGGGCGGGCGCCTCGGGAACATGATTCTTGACGCAACTGATTGGTTGCTATATGCGAGTGACAGCGCAGGTACGAGGTGGGTGTCACTCAATTAGTCACCTCGCGATCGGAGCGCACCTTGCCCCTACACGGCCGAAGGAGCATCGTGGACGGAGAGATAGGGAGGAGGCTGGCGTGACGAACCCTGATGTGATGGGTGGCCCGGAACCCGACGAACAGCGCACCGACCTGCTGGGCGGCACCGAGCCCGCGGGCGACGTAATGGGTGGCCCAGAGCCCGACGAACAGCGCACCGACCTGCTGGGCGGCACCGAGCCCGGCTGACCCCGGCGAGATCGCGGGCCGATCCAGTGCGAAATCGCAAGGTGGGTTCGCCCACAGGCAGGCCTCTTCGTCCCGAACTAGCGGCGAGGCTTGCGCTAGTGCTGGAATGGTTCAGGGGCGCGCCGCACCACGATGGTTACGGGTACATGTGGGTGCTGGCTCAAGGCGAAGACTGTGATTACTTGCCGTTCGGCCCAGGCGCGGGTCACTAGCCGTTCGATGGAGTGCTCCCGGCTCCGGAAGCTTTCCTCGCGGCCTTGCTCCGTCAGCAGGAGGAACCTCTCGAAGTCGCCGAACCGGTCGTGGACGAGCCCGACGACCTTGCCGGTGAACTCCAGCTGGTGATCCTTCGGCGGCGGGAGGTGATGGTGCGGCACGGTCCCGGTGGGTGACGGCAGTATCTTCCCCGGATCGCCGCCGAAGCCGCTCACGCGCCCGGCGATCTGCTCCAGGTAGCGCTGCCACACCGGGTACCAGCGGCTGGCGGGGGGGAGCGACCCGGCGAGGAAGCGCAGCCAGGCCAGCAGGCGTTCCTCGGGCTCGAGGAGCTGTTCGCGGGTGCTAATGATGATGTTGACCTGGAAGGCGCCGGTCGCTCGCCGCCACTCCAGCACCTCCGGGGCGTTCGCCGCCTGCGGCCGGCTGGCCCGGCCGGCCCGCCCGATGATGACCGGCTCGAGAAGTCCCTGCGTGAGCTGGCGGATGCCGATCGTGTAGCTGTCGCCCTTCCTGATCCCGGGCGGGAGGTCGACCGTGAGCAGCCCCGAGGTGCGCGCCGTTACCGGGGGGATCGGCAGGAACGTCGCGCCCTCGGCTGGGCACCGGACGGTGTGGGAGTCCTCCACGCTCAGGCGGTGCCGGCCGTACAGTTCGTCGGCGAGCTGGACGATATGGGCGGCGCTAAGCGAGGGGAAGTAGAACGATCCCGAGCTCCCTGCGGGTGTATCGCCCCACAGGACCATCAGCTCATCCGGCACGGTCAGGTCGGCCGGGTAGGAGTCGATTTCGAATGGGTGCGGCATCCGCCGCGAATCGGCCACGCCGGGGTTCGGGCCGTCGATCCACGCGATGTTGCGCTGGGCGAGTTTGTCGGAGTTGCCTGGATTCGCACCGGCTGGGACAGGTGTGTCGTCATAACGGATTTCCGCGATCAGGCATTGATGCGGGGCGCGAGTGATCGCCTGGTTGACCGAGCCCAGGGTGATGCCGGTCCACGGGCCGTCGAGGTTGCCGGTCGGCGGCGTAAGCGGCAGGAAGCTCTGCTGCGGCTGGTTAATGTCGAGCCAGCAGCCGAAGAACGTGTCGACCTCGGCCCCGGGATTGACGATGATCGTCTGCACGTTCGGCGGGTCGTCCTGGTCTGCCATGCTGGCTGGCCCGGTCAGATTGATCCGGTCGCTGGCGAAGCAAGGGATCGTCACGTACTCGGGGTTGCCGCTGCTGTCGTTCTGCACGCCTAGCAGGGGGATCTTGTGGCCGTTCAGCGCACCGTCGGAAGCGAGCCGGTACGCCGTCGCCTCGTTGAAGCTCGTCGAGGTCGACTGCGCCTGGAGCAGGCGGAAGAAGACCCGGACACTGGTGGCCTGCGCCCCGGCGGTCTTACCGAGCAGCCGTACCCGTGCGACGGCAAAGTTGTACACGAAGTTCCCTCCGGTGTCCTGCGGAAGGAACTCCAGCGCGGACGCGTCCTCGTCCTGGCTGAGGGCCGCGAACGAGTCGCCCCCCGCGCTGCCGGCGCCGGTGGTCAGGTTCTGAATGGCAGCCGCGATGAACGCCGGGGCATCGCCCGGACTGCTCGTCATCTGAGCGGCGAACCGCGATGCCGTCCCCCCCGACGGCACTGCGAGCTTGAAGAAGCGCAGGTCGAAGCTCAGCCATACGGGCTGGCTCGGGTCAGCGGGATTGACGTTGGTGTAGAAGGGGTTCTGCCCGCTCACGAGCTCCAGCGCCGCTGAGTCGGTCCGGGTGACCGAGCCGACCGTGAACGTCGCGGTCAGCGTGAGCACCGCAGCCTGGTCGGCTTGCAGCGCCGTGAATGCGTCGCCGGAGGTGAACGAGATTGTGTACGGGTAGAGGAAACGCTGCGTGAGCGAGGCGAGTGTCGGGTCGGTGGCCACGACGGGCAGGGGTCCTAGTTGTGTCACCGACGGCAGGTGCGCGGCGATCGTGGCGAGCTGGGCCGCTGTGAGCGAGGGGTTGAGCACGGGGTCGATCGCGACCGAGACGGCGGGCGCGGGGTTCGGCGCCGGGTTGGAAAGGTCGGCCGGCGTGTGGAAGCCCAGCTCGGCTGCGGTGAAACCGTCGACAGCGACCCAGTACGCCGCTGGATACGACGCGGTGCCCGGCAGTTGGACGGCGACCTCGTCCGAGCCGAACGTGCTCTTGTCGACGATCAGCTGGCAGTCCTGGAGCACCGGAGCGTACTGGCAGTCGGCCGCCGACGCCGGGCAGTTGCTCGCGCCCTCCGGCTTGACCACCGCACACGTGTAGTAGGTGAACGCGAACCCGCCGGGCGGCGAGCTCTGGTTCACGC
>DAIPXW010000347.1:0-3177 GCA_036783075.1 Candidatus Dormiibacterota bacterium
CTTGAAGAACTCCTGCTGGTTGAGCGGGTCGAGCCCGCTCGAAGGCTCGTCGAGGATCAGAAGCTTCGGCCGGTGCATGAAAGCGAGCAGGATCGCCAGCTTGCGCTTGTTGCCGGACGAGTACTGGCGGAACTTCAGACCGAGGTCGAGGTCCAGCCGCTCGGTGATCTCCTTCACCCGGGCCTGGTCGACGCCGCCTCGCAGGGCTCCGAAATGGCCCACGATCTCGCGGCCCCGAAGGCCGCCGAACTGCGGCAGCTCTCCCGGGATGAAGCCGACGAAGCCCTTGACCTGGACCGACTGCCGCATGCTGTCGAGGCCGAGAATCGAGGCCGATCCCCGGGTCGCGTGGATCAGGCCCATCAGCATGCGGATGGTCGTGCTCTTGCCCGCGCCGTTGGGGCCGAGGTAGCCGAAGACTTCTCCCTCGGCCACTTCCAGGTCGAGATCGAAGAGTCCTCTCCCGCCGCCGTAATCCTTGGTCAGACCCTCGGTCCTGATGGCCGCCGTCATGTCGCCACCTCCTTACCTTTTCCTAGCCGAACCAGAACCGCAGTGTCGCCTCGTCGGCCAGGGTGACCGAGCCGGGCACGATGCCGAGGATGCGTTCGAACGCCGATGTGAAAGCCCTGCTGCTCTGCAGCACGCCCTCGAAGCTGATTGTCCCCGCCTGGCGGCCGAGGAAGTGCTCCGAGGCCAGCTCCTGGTAGCCCTGCATCAGGTAAAGGATCACCAGCGCAGTTTCGTCCGGCGAGCCCGCGGTGATCACGCCCTCCTCGATCCCCTGGCGGATGACCAGGGACAGGATCGGCATCATCCGGCTCGCCGTCAGGCGGCGGACTCGTTCGCGGACGAGCGCGTTGCCGTCCGAGTTCCAGATCTCCAGGATCGCGAGCACCAGCTCTTTCTGGTCGGCCTTGAA
This sequence comes from Candidatus Dormiibacterota bacterium, assembly GCA_036783075.1. Lineage (GTDB taxonomy): Bacteria > Chloroflexota > Dormibacteria > Dormibacterales > Dormibacteraceae > Palsa-870. The sequence continues at coordinate 923 of DAIPXW010000347.1, forward strand.
GCGCGCGATGCCGCCCAGTGCGCGCTCCAGCTTGCGCAGGGCGGGCAGCGAGGGGTCGGCCAGGATCGGGGCGATCGTCATCATCGCTTCGTCGGCGAAACGTTCGACCACGCCGTCGAGGAGATCCTGCTTGGAGTCGAAGTAGTGGTACAAGGCACCTCGGGAAGTCTCCAGCTCGTCCAGCACGTCCTGGATGCTCATCTGCTCGTAGCCCTTGGTCACGATCAAGCGCCGGGCGACGTCCAGAAAGGCGTCACGGCGCACCTTGTGGACCTCCACGTTCACGGTCCGGGGCATTTGCGAACTATAACAGACCGACTGCCGGTTTATTCGAGGCCGCGGAGGCTGCAACTACAAACCTGAAGCGCCGTCCCCCGCGATTTCGCAGCGTCCAGGTGGGGATCCAACCGCGCGTTCAGATGACCGCGATCCTTCTGACTTCTCCTCGCCTGAGCGTTGGTGCTCGTATGGATGTTTGCGTCGGATCAAGGCGTATGGAGGATTGCGAATGAACGAACTTGAGGAAAGAGAGCAGCTGGGGCGAAGGGCCCTGCGCAGGCTGCTCATCGGCGGCGCTTCGCTGGCAGCCGCCGCGGCAACCACGCTGATGCTCGCGGCGCCCACGCTGGCCAATGAGACGCCCAAGCCGCCGCTTCCCGCGTGCGGCACCACGCTGCCGCTGACGACGCCCTGCTCGGCAGGCGTCACGCCACCGGCGACACCCGGCGGCAGCTACGTCGTGACGCTGCCCGGGATCGGCACTCTCAACATCACGATCGACCCGACGACCAACATGGCCACCGCGGCGAGCGTTTCGGGGCTCACCGGGTTCACAGCCTCGACGGTCAAGATCGACGGCGATGGGGACAAGGTCTCGGTGACCTTCACCAGCACCACCGACCCAACCCAGGTCTACCGGCTCAGCGTCTCGGTCAAGAAGCCCGCCACAGCGGGTGGGGCGCCGACCGTCACCGCCAAGGTGAAGACAGCGCACAAGCACCACGACGACGAGACGAACGAGCAGAGTGAGCACAACGATTCCCACGTCGAGTCCACCGGCGGCCATTCCGGCGGGGGCAACGACTGAAAGGCGGAGGTTTCCTCAGAATCGCTAGAACCGGATTGCGCGGGCGCCACGCGGGCGCCTGCGCGGTCCGCCCTCGACGACTGGCCGTGCTTATCGCCCTCCTGGCCCTCACTGAGGCTGCCGCCGTCGCCTGCGACAACGCGACGGGCGCCGCTCCGGCCAGTCCACCTCAAGGGCTCCGGGCCGCGGTCGTGGCAATGCGCACGGTCAACGGTTTTCGCTTCACGGCCGATGTGGTCAGCGGCACCCAGAAGGTGCACGTCACGGGCGTGTTCTCGGCGCCCGACAGCCTGGACGAAACCGTCGTGGCAGGTTCGCAGACGCTCGAGCTGTTGAAGGTCGGCTCGCGCACCTTCCGCCGCGACAAGCCGAACGGGGCATGGCTGGCCGTGCCCGCCACGAGCGCGACCTCGACGACCGATCCGCGGAGCGCCTTCAGCACCTTGGCCGGCGCCACGTCCGTGACGGTCGAGGGTTCGACCTACCAGTTCAGCCTGAGCAACGCAGCCGCCGCCCAGCTCATCCAGGGAAGCGCGAGCGTGACGGGTTCGGCCCTGGTCGCAGGCGGCCGGATAACCGACCTTCGATACCAGTCGAGCAGCCCGTCGATCACGGTTCATCTCACCTACAGCGCGTTCAACCAGACACCTGCTGTAACCCTTCCGCCAGGCACGTAGCGCAAGAGTCGGTCCTTACGCCGTCAGCAATAGACTTGGTCGAGCCGATGCCAGAGAACGTCGTCTTCGGAACCGGGCCGTTGGGGCTTGCAGTCGCCCGCCAGCTCGCCGCCGCAGGCAAGCCGGTGCGCCTCGTCAATCGAAGCGGCAGTGCGCCCGCCCCGCAAGGTGCGGAGGTGGTCGCTGCGGATGCAACCGACCTGGCGGCATCGCGAGCGGTCTGCGAGGGCGCGGCCGTCGTTTACCACTGTGCCACGGGAGCGTACGGCCGTTGGGCGCAGTTCCTGCCCCCGCTCATGAACGGAATCATCGAAGGTGCGGCAACAGCCCACGCGAAGCTGGTTTACGGAGACAACCTGTACGCGTACGGCCTGGTCGACGGGCCGATAACCGAAGATCTCCCATACCGCCCCATCGGTCCGAATACGCGAGCACGGGCCGATGTCGCGAACACGCTTATGAGCGCTCACACTGCGGGCAAGGTACGATCC
>DAIPXW010000348.1:0-3157 GCA_036783075.1 Candidatus Dormiibacterota bacterium
CATCTGCACGTTGTGGCTCGCGCAGTGGCTGATCGCCACGGCGAAGGACACCCGTGACCTGGGCCCGGCGCGCGACATCATCAACTGGGCGACCGCGCACCAGCTGCCCGGCGGGCTGCTCTCGGAGCAGCTCGACCCCAACACGGGAGCGCCTCTGTCCGTTTCTCCGCTGACGTGGTCACACGCCGAGTTCATCGTCACCGTGGACGAGTTCTGCCGCAAATCCGAACGCCTGCGCCGGCCGGGAAGCCCGACTGTGCCGCCCAAGCCCGCCTAGGCTGCGCGCCCGCTAGTCGATCGAGGATGGTCGCGCCCGCTGGTTCGTCTCTGAGAGGTGGTGGACGATTACGCGGGTCTGGTCATACAGGGCGAGGTAGTCGCGAAAGCCGAAGTCGTACAGCTCGCGGAGGTGGCTGTTCGGCTCCACCGTGATCCCGGGCTTGATCCATCCGGCGAGCTGGTCACGCGTCAGCAATCCGGCCGCGAGCCCGGCCAGGAACGCGTCACCGTAGCTGGCCCCGACGCTGGTTTTCGGCACGAGCTGGCTGACACCGGTGATGTCGCTGACGATCTGCGGCCAGGTGGCGGTTTGGGTTCCGCCGCCGACCGCCACCACGCGCCTGATGGGAGCCCGCAGCTCACCGAACGTCTCGAGGTTGTGGCGCACTCCATAACCGACCGCTTCGAGCACGGCGCGAAACAGGTGTGCCCGCGTGGTGGACAGGCTCAGGCCTGCGACGACCCCGCGGGCGGCGGGATCGTTTCGAGGCGTGCGTTCGCCGCTGAAATACGGCAGCATCAGCAGCCCGCCCGCTCCAGGCGCGACCTCCGCCGCCTCCGCGAACAGGTCCGCGTATTCGGCGCCGGAGGCAAGTTGATCGCGGAACCACCGCGTCAGAACGCCGGTGGTCGCCATGCCGGCGGCGAGGTTGTGCTGCCCCGCAAAGGCGCCCGCGAGGCTCCAGAGCCGGCGGTCGGGCCGCGGCCGGTCGAGCACAAGGATGAAGAACGCTGTGCTCCCGTACGTGATCATCAGGTCGCCGGGCTCCGTGACCCCGACGCTGATCGCCTCCGCCAGCGCGTCGACGGCTCCCACGGCAACCGGTGTGCCCTCTGCGAGGCCGGTTTCGCTGGCGGCGGATGCCGTGACGGTGCCGGCGAGCTCATCGCTCCACGCCTGTCGCGGCAGCGCCTGGCCGTCGAGGATGTGGTCCGACCACCGACTCGACCAGTCGAGTGTTCCGGCGTCGGTGAGCGGTAGGAAATGACTTGCCGTGTGCCGGTCGATGACGTGCTCGCCCGTCAGCCGGTAGGTGAGGTAAGAGCTCGCCGTCGTGATCCGTGAGGTCAGCTTCCACAGGTCAGGCTCGTGGCGGCGAAACCACAGGATTTTCGGACCGACCGCCTGGCTGCTGAGAGTCATCCCGCATCGGTCGAACATCTCGTCCTCGCCGATGTCGTGCTCGAGCTGAAGAATCTCGGCGGCGGCACGGGTGTCGATTCCATAGAGGATCCCGGGACGCAAGGGTCGACCGGTGCTGTCGAGGGGCAGCATGCACGGTCCGATTGCGCTGACCCCCACGCCCGCCACGTCTCGACCTGAATACGGTTTGCCATCCAGGACCGCGCGGCAGAGCGTGACGACGTCGGCCCACCAGACGCCGTCCGCATCCTGCTCGGCCCATCCCGGACGCGGAATCCTGATCTCGTGCTCGACCGAATGGGTGCGGAGCAGCGTTCCGTCCGGCCGCACGAGCGCCGCCTTGCTGGCTGAGGTGCCGACGTCGATTCCGAGCAGCAGCTCAGCCATCGCCGCCGAGTCGCGCGGCGCCGCACAGGTGGACGCGTATGCCCAGACGGGAGAACATCGCCGCCTTGACCGCCAGGGCGCGATCCGCGCCGCTCGAATCCGGCGCGTACGCAACCTGTACGTGATTGGCCTTGTGCCTGGCCATCATCTGATCGCGGCTGACGCCGTGCAGGACGGCGTGCATGATCGGCCATTGCCGGGTGGTCTTTTGCCAGCGGCGAGCCGTTTCCGAGGCAGGAAGCTCCACCACCGTCCCGAGCCCCAGATCCGCGTGCAGCGCACCGTCCATGACGAACACCCGCGACCAGACGATAGGCCCCGGCTTCGAGATGCCCTTGATGGTGCCGCCGCCAAGGGGGAAGTACATCGCCGGCTGCCGTTCGCTGATCGCTCCGGCGTACCCGCCGGCAAGGTGGGACGCGGGCACCGCGCCGGAGATCATGAACACCCAGACGAACTGCTCTCCGTGCTGCTCGCCCCAGCGAACGTCGTGGAGAGTGGTCGCGGGATCGAAGCCGACCGCGTTCCAGACGCGGTTGGTGACGAGCGCGTCGACCGCGCATCCCTCGTCGACCTCGTTGAAGTGCGGCAACGCCAGGCCGGCATAGAGCTCGCTTCCGCCGTCTCGACTTCGAACCGGGGGTCGATCGACGTTGTTCAACAGTCCCTCGGCCAGGTCGCTGGCCGGAGTCATGTCCTTAAGGCCCTGCTGGTACTGGATGCCAACCGCCTGACAGCCGAAGCCGTGTGCGATTCGGACGGCTGAGATGTACATCTTCAACTGCTCGGCGATCTGCCGGTCCGTCAGGTCGGTCGACTCATCCATGCCGATTTCGAAGCGCATGCCGCGAGCCTCCAGCCACGTGCGCGCCTCGGCGGCTTCGGTGTCGCCGACCAGACGCATCTCGGCGACCAGCGCGCTCTGCGACAGACGTTCCTTGTAAACCCCGATCGCGTTGAGCAGCTCGTCATCGATGATCGCGTTGTACATGCCCATGCAGCCTTCGTCGAACACGCCGATGATCGCCTTCTCCTCCATCAGCCGGGACGCCAGCGCGTGGCCGAGCTCGACCTCCTTCGACGCCGGGTCCAGCCCGGGCAGATCGCGAACATGACTCACGTCGTGGTCGATCCGGCCGGTCATGAGCCATCGCTCGAGGTGATGGACGAACCACTCATCTTTGAAGTCTTCGCTCCAGAGCGTCGAATAGGTCACTCCCATCTTCGTCAGGCAGCCGTTGAGGTTGAGCATTCCAACCAGCCCGGGCCACTCGCCGCTCCAGTTGGCCACCGTCAGGATCGGTCCGCGACGACCTCGCAATCCCGCCAGGACGTGATGTGAGTACT